>JAVFAP010000091.1:0-9869 GCA_034002445.1 bacterium
TGGAAGCGCAGCGGGCGTTTTCCCAAGAGTAACCCGGCCATGCCTGGCCGCATCCTGAAACGACATCACAACGGGGAGGCGCGCTGCCGCTCCAAGGATACAAGAGATTATGAAATCCAAAGCCATTCAAATCATCATCGCGGTTCTCGTCGGGACCCTCTGCGTATATTTTTTTTCCAAGGAAGCCAAGTGGGATGAAATTCAAAGTGCGCTTTCCTCCGCGCACTACGGGTATATCCTCTTATCCATCATCTTGATGTTTGTTGCAATGTATATTCGGGCGATGCGCTGGCAGATTTTTTTGGGTGAACCCAAGGTGGGGGTATGGAAATTGTTTTTGATCTGTAATATCGGGTTTATGGGCAATGGCATTTTTCCCGCCCGCATGGGGGAACTGATTCGCCCTTTTTTGATCTGGAAACAAACGGCGCATCCCTTTCCCAAGGCATTGACGACGATTGTGGTTGAACGGTTTTTCGATCTGATTGGCCTCTTGCTGCTGCTGGCTTTTGTGCTGTATATGTTCCCGTTTCCCGCGCCGCCGGCTGGGTCGGATACGGCGTTGCTGGCACCGGTGGAAAGTCCCGCGGAGGCGTCGTATTTTGACGATCCCCTGACGGTAGTGAAGACAACGGCGAAATACTGCCTGGCGATGTTTCTCCTCTTGTTTGTGGCGATTGGCACCATGGCCTATGCGCCAGAATGGAGTCTGCGGGTGGCGCAGCGGTTGTTTCGCCCCTTGCCCCAGGCCCTTTCATCCAAACTGCTGCATATCATCGAGTCGTTCGAGCATGGCGCGGCCACCTTTCGCAGCGCTTCCGCCTTCGGTTACAGCATGGTGCTGACTTTGGTTCTTTGGCTGCTGATCACGCTGAGCGAGTGGATGGTGCTTTGGGCTTTTGGGGTGAATTTGCTATCGTTCACGGCGACGCTGTTTTTGATGATTGGGATCTGCTTCGCGGTGATGTTCCCCCAGTTGCCGGGGTATATCGGCATGTATCAGATCGCGGTGACCAGTATTTTGACGTTGATTTTTTATATTGAAAAATCGACGGCGGACGCGATTTCCATCATGCTCTGGTTGACTCAGGTGCCGGCGGTGATTGTGTGCGGATTTTTCTGCATGTTGTTTTTAGGGGTTTCGTTCAAGGAGATCCGCCAGGTGCAACGGGAACTGCCCACGAGGGATGAGGATGCTGCTTCCGTATGATGAGGAACTGCAGAACCCCGAAAGTCTGATCGCCTGGGTTCAAGACGAGGGGGCGCGGCTGGATCTTTTGGAAATTGATGATTATCCCAAGCGCCCCTTATTATTTTCCGAGTATCGCCTAGAGCCGCCCACCATCACGGTGTACCGCTATCTTCCGGCGGAACCGTGGCTGAACCTGCTTTGCCAGCATTCCATCCAGTACTACGGTCCCTGGTATTCTATTTTTATTGCCTACCGGTTTTATTTTTACCTGGAACTGAATGGGCTGTATGAGATCGAGCGCACGTGGCGTGACCGCCTGTGGGGCCATCTCGCCAGCCTGGAGGACCGTGCCTTCCACTTTACCCAGCAGATTCTGGGCACATTGCACAACCCCATCCGTTTTGAACAAGCTATCGAAAAATCGTACCAGCCCCTGGGGAGATAGGCTGGATTACTCCAAGGGACCGTAGAGGGCGTAGAGCGGAACCTTGCCGATCCGAACCGTGGCCAGCGGGCGGCGCTGGGTATATAAAAACCATTCCGCCTGGGTGAACATTCCCTGACGGCAGTGCAGTAGATGGAAATCGTAGGGCGGATCGGCCAGATGGTTGATGTCCGCGCGCAGCCATCCGCGGTCTTTGTAGTACTCGATTACCGCGTAGGACATCGCCAGGGGCCGCAAGGTTTGGCCGGGCTCGACGCGGCGGTTGATCTCGTCCAGCATGTCCCTGGTCAGGGCGTCGCACCAGTAGACCGTTTCCATCCCCTTGGCCTTGGCCCCTTCCACTCCCCCCGCGATTTCATTGTAGTAGGCCAGGTAAAAGGGGCGAATCTGTGTGTAAGCCCATAATGACGGAAGAACCATGGCAGACAGTAACAGGCTGTGCGCCAGGCGGGGGGGCAGTTTGCGGGAGGCGACTTGAGCTAGCACCTGGTAGCCGAATGCGGCGATCGCGGCGGCGAAGGGGAAACAAGGCAAGAAGAGACGGCAACCGTCGTAGCCCTGTGCGAGTGGCAGCAAAACCAACAAGAGGGGCATGGCGAATAGGGAAAGAAGGAAGAGAAAGAGACCGCCATCCCGCCGCGCCCACGCCCAGCCGGAGAGGGCTTGATCCTTCCAAGCCAATCTGGCCAGGCCGGTAAAAAACAGAATGAGAATCACCACGGGGATGGTGAACGCCAGCATCACCAGGGGGTAGTGCCAGGGGGTGTTATCCTGGTACAGCTGGCCCAGGTAATAGAGGCGGATGGGGTTGGTGGAGGCTTTGGCGGCGTAGTCGAAAAAGCGCTCATAGATGCGTCGGATCGTGTCATGCCACAGCCAGGGTTGCAGCGCGATATACACCAGGGGCGTGAGTCCCGCGGCCCAAGCGGTGGTTTTGGCGAGCCGTCCCCACTTGGCTTTGTTGGCGCCGCATTGGATCGCGCCCCAAACGAGGAGAGGAAAGGGCAGGAAAACCGCGTGAAGTTTGGTTGTGAACGCGATGGCGTAGATCAGGCCGAAGACCCACGGCCGCCATTCTTTTTCCAAGACAAGAAATCCTGTGATCCCAGCCCAAAACCACCAGCCCATGATGGGTACATCGAGGCTGAAGAGATGGGCATGCCCAAATACCCGGGGCATCAGTACCAGCGCCAAGCCGCCCGCCAGGGCGGAAAGGCGGGGCAGAAAGAGGCGCAAAAACAAGAAGAGCGTCGCCACCAGCACGGCGAAATTCAACGCGGAAGGCAGGCGAAACGCGGCAATCTCATCGATCAAAGGCGAAAAGAGCAGGTACGAAACCGCCGCCAGGGTGCGGGGCAGGGAAGGGTGATCCGAAGTGGTTTGCCAATAGGTGTCAATGGTGCCTTGGGAGAAGGGCTTCTCCAGGGTCCAGAGGCCCTTGATCCATTCCGCCTGGTTGCGGGCGGCGGGGAAATTGGGGTAGCCTTCGTCCCAGGTGACGCCGGGGCCGGTCAGGCCTGCCACGAGGATGAGAAACACGCCCGCGCCCAATAGCGTGGCGATTATGTAATCATTCCGGGTGATAGAAGGGGTTGGTGCAGGGTTCATGATTGTTTGGGTTTTTTTGTAACCGCGATAAAGTTCAAGGCGAATAATTTCTTTTTGTCCAAGTGATGATCCAGCCAGACGACAAAGCGGGTGCTGAATTGATTGAGCCACACCACCAGCGGCCCCAGGCCGGGGATGGGGTAGAACAGCGCCTTGGCGATCATCGAGGGGATATGCCCCAGAAAAGAGAGCAGCCCCCCGGCGGGAACAATGGATTCAACTACCAGCCCTGCCCGTTCGCAGAGCGCACGCAGGCCGTGATTTGTATACCGAAAGTAGTCGTGGGGCTCGTTGTGCAGATAGGCCAGGTGCGGGGTGGAGAGAAGCAACACGCCGCCCGGCTTGAGGCAGCGGGCAAATTCGCGCAGGGCCTGCTCGGGATCGGGGACATGCTCTAGGACTTGGGAGCAGAACACTGAATCAAACGCCGCGTCGGCAAAAGGCAGTGCCAAGGCGGAGCCCGCCACCTCCAGGCCTGGGCGGTGCTGGATGTCCATCGCGATGTAATCATCCACCAGGCCACGCAGCATTTGCTGGTAGGCCATGCGCCCCGCCCCCGCGTCCAGACAGCGGCCAGAGAGGACGGTGCGGGCGATGGGGAAAAGAGCCTCGGTCAGGGCATAACGGGTGGGAGACAGGCAAAAATAGCGGGGTGAGGCGGCGTAGTCGTCCGCGATCTGTTTATCGGTTTCTTTGAGATAGGCGTAAAATCCCACGGCGCGGCCTCTTAGTCTGGGCTGTTTAAATCCCGAACGATTTCATGATACAGGTCGTGGTATTGGTTTGCCACCTGGCTCCAGGCCATCTGTTCGGCGAGGCGGCGAGATTGCCGGCTCATCTCGCGGAGCAGGTCTGGTTGGACAATCAGGGAATGCAAGGTGGAGAAAAGCGGCATCACCTGGCCCTTGGGGACAATTTCGCCGTTCCCGCTGATCAGTTCATCACTGCCGCCCGTATCGGTTAGGATGAGGGGTAGGCCACAGGCCATCGCTTCCAAGGCCGCGTTGGGCATGCCTTCCGCATAGGAGGGTAATACAAACAAATGCCCCTGGGCCAGCACGGACGATACTTGCCATTTTTCCAACTGACCATAAAACAAAATTTTGTCCGCAATCCCTTCTTCCTGGGCAATCGCTTTCAGGGCGGATGTCTCGGGGCCATCTCCGACAACGTGGCATTGGAAGGGAATCTGGGCTTTCTCCAGCAGACCGCAGGCGCGGATCAAGACATCGATCCCCTTGCGGGGTATCAAACGGGCGACGGTTACGATGGAAAACGGTTCCGCTGGCTTGTTGGCCGCGGGGAGGAACAGGCGGGTATCCACCCCGTTGGGAATAACCGAGGCGGGGATGGTTGGATACTGGCTTTCAAAAAGATGCCGGAGCCCCTGGCTGTTGGCGACCACGGCCTGGCTTTTTTGGTAAATCTTCTTCAAAAACGGCTTGAGAAAGAAATAATCCCACGAAAACCGGGCGTTATAGCCTGGCACATCCGAACCCCGCACCGAGACCAAGTAGGGGACTTGTTGGTGAAACAACAAACCCAGAAGGCCGGTGGGGAAGCCGAAAAACACATGGCACAAGTCGAAGGGGACTTTTTTGAGATAGTTCTGCAAAAAACCGTAGTGGACCAGTAGGTAGCGGATTACTTCGGACCGCCGCCAATAAAACAAATCCTTTTTGGGAACAGGGAGAAAATGGGCTTGGATGTTGCGGCCCAAGGTATCGGAATAGGGTTCGGACTTGGGGGTCGTGGTAACCAGAGTGATCAGCAGATCATCAAATTGGGTCAACTCTTGCAAGAGTTGCTTATGGGCGTTCCCTCCCCCTCCCCCAATTGGTGGATATTCATAGTTGAGGGCAAGGAGCTTCAGCACCATGGATGGACCTGTCCGATCGGATCCTGTCTCGCGCTAGCCCCGTCGCGGGGTTGGTCGCCGTAATGGTTCGCAGGGCAGTTCATATTAAAAGGGCTGCATTTTGGCAAGAATGCGTTGGGCTTTGTCCACCGCTTCTTCCAAGGCGGCATCCTCGTTGTTGGTCATTTGATAGAGTTCATCGGCGATATTGATGGCGGAAAGCAAGGCGATCTGAATCGAGGGCGCGGTAGGTGTCCGCGCCGCCAACTCTTCCACCACTTGCTTGACATATTCAGCCACATACCGGACCCGCTCGGGATCTTCTCCTCCGCGCAATTGCAGCCGAATCCCCAGAATTTCTATCGAGATGATGTCGTTTTCGAGTTCCATCGCCCCTGCTACTCTTCTAACTCATTGATTTTTTGAATGATCGATTGCACCCGTGCGCGGATGGCGGCCCGGTTCTCCTCAAAGGATGTCATATCCTGCAGCAGCGATTCCCGTTCCTGCGCCATCTGTTCTTTTTCTCGAACCGCGTGGTCCAGTTGCCGTCGTAACTCGCTGCGTTCCGCATCCAGTTTCCGGACCAGGGTTACCAGGGATTCCACCTTGCGGTCCAGGGCTTCCAAGACTTCTAACAGATTTTCCATGGTCATTCTAAATCCTCAACACCTGTGGAGATGATAGCAGACTCTAGAGCCAGAATTTATCCGGGGGATGTCTCCCCCGGGTTGACGAATTTCACCCATTTTTCCTGGCGTCATCATACAACAGGGTTGAACCAGAATGGAGTCCACGGTGTAAAAGGAACCCATTTTTTCGGTCCATTACGAGCGCAATTGAACTTGGAGTTTTTTCTGCAGTTGCGACAGGACGTTGGCGAAGGCTTGATCGACTACCTCTTCTTTCAAGGTTCCTTCTGGAGAACGGAAGGTCAGGCGGAATGCCCCGCTGACATAGCCGGGCTGGACTTGCTTGCCGCTATAGTAATCGAAGAGGACAACCTCTTCCAACAAGTTCCCGCTTTCGCGCCGGATAATTTTTTCGATGTGATCCACCGCGACGTCCTTGGGAATCAAAAGCGCCATATCCCGCTTCATCGCGGGGAAGGTGGAGAATGGTTTGTACTGGACCGAACTGGCGCGGAACTGATCGGACAGGACTTTCAGGTCAAGTTCAAAGACCAGGATACGGCCTTTGAGATCGTAGTGTTCTACCAAGGGCGGATTCAGTTCTCCATAGTAGCCGACACAATCTTTCCCTGCCTGAATCTGGCAACCTCGCTTGGGGTGCAGGCAGGCTGGGGGATCGGTGCTCCGGTACCCCCGGTACCCCCCGATTTGCAGAATGGTTTCTATCATGCCCTTGAGTTCAAAAAAATCCTGTTCTTTGCGGGTATTCCGCCAGCCGCTGTGCGGGTTCCCCATGATCAGACCGGCAAGAACCTTTGTTTCGGTCTTGGCGCCATCGAGCACCGCGTAGGATCGGGCGATTTCAAACAGACCAAAATCCTGGTTGCCGTGGGCGAAATTGCGGCGGGCCGCCACCATCAAACTGGCCAGCACGCTGGTACGCATGGTGGCTTCGTTCGAGACAATCGCGTTCTGAATCGTCACCGTGTCGTGCTCGAGATCCGCGCCCCCGGTGGGGAAAAGGGTCAATGCTTCTTTATCGATAAAACTATAAGTTACCGCTTCATCCAATCCAGAAGAAATCAGAAATTGGCGCAGTTGGGTGATGAACTTCCGGTCCACTTCCATCGGCTCCGGCGCTTTAACCGGGGCCTTGGGCAGGGTGGGGGCGAATTCGCCATAGCCGGTGCAGCGGGCGATTTCTTCCACCAGATCCGCCGGCCGCCGCACATCGTTCCGGAACGAAGGCACCCGCACTTGGATGGACTCTGTATCCTGGCTCTCCACTTTGAATGAAAGCCCGATGAGAATCCCCGCGATGTGGTCTGGTTCGATCTTCTTGCCCAGCAAGCGTGCAGCGTAATCGAGGCTCAGCCCGATCGTGCGACCGCGTAAGACATCGAGCATCTCGGGCTTGGTGGTATCGGCAACCGTCATTTGCCCGGCGATTTTTCCGCCCGCCAATTCGCGGATCAAGCGGGCGCAACGCCATGCGGCTGGGATCACGCCTTCCAAGTCCACCCCGCGTTCAAAACGGTAGGAGGCATCGGAAGAGAGTTGCAGTTTCTTGGAGGTGCGGCGGATGGAGGGCGGTGAAAAGTACGCACTTTCCAAGAGAATATCGATGGTCGCGTTGTCCACTTCACTTTCCAGCCCGCCCATGACGCCCGCGGCCGCCACTGGGACTGCCGCGTCGGCGATCACTAGCATTTCTTCGCTGAGTTGGCGGTCATCGCCGTCGATACAGACAATGTGTTCTCCAGGCTGAGCCTGACGGACTACGATCCGGTTTTCTTCTAATTTGTTGTAGTCAAACGCGTGCAGCGGCTGGCCGGTTTCCAGCAACACCAAGTTGGTGGCGTCGACGACATTGTTTACGCTCCGTACCCCGCAGGCTTCCAGCCGGTTTTTGAGCCAATCCGGCGAGGGGCTGATCTGGACCGAGTTGATCCGCAGCGCGGTATAGCGGGGGCAGAGGTCTTCTGCTTGCAAGGTCACCGAGGGGCTGAATTCCGGAGCGCAATCGGCGGGCAGGGGCGAGGCGTCGGGCCGCTTGAGTTGGGTTTTGCAATACGCCGCGATTTCCCGCGCGATCCCGATGGCGCAGAGGGCGTCTGGCCGGTTGGGGGTAACATTAAGGTCGAAGATGACATCATTCAGCCCCAGCACATCTACCAGGGGCTTGCCCAGGGGGGTGTTCCGGTCCAGGATCATGATGCCGCCATGTTCGTCATCCAGGCCGAGTTCGCGGGTGGAACACATCATCCCCTGTGATTCAACTCCGCGAATTTTGCGTTTTTCAATTTTAAAATCGCCGGGCAGCACGGTTCCCAACCGGGCCAGGGCGACATGATCGCCAGCCACCATGTTGGAAGCGCCGCATACGATCGGGTAGGTGGTTTCGCCATCCGTAACCTGGCAAAAGGACAGTTTATCGGCGTCCGGATGGGGATCTTTTTGGAGAATCTTGCCGATGACAACATCCTTTATCGCTTCCCCTGGGGAGGCGATCTCTTCCACCTCGAATCCAAGCATGGTGAGGATTTCCGCCAGTTGGGCGGGTGAGGGGATTTGTTCAACCAATTCTGCGAGCCAGGAATACGGAATTTTCATGATCTGTCCAACGTTTTCATAAGAGATTTTGATAAAGAAAAGAAGTTACGAACGCATTTTAGCCCGTCCCGCGCGCGGAGTTGAGAGCCGCGCCCGAAGAAAAGCGGAGTGCTGCGAATCCAGAGGGAGCGGGGTCCAGGAGGCGCCAAGGACGCGGTCCGATTTATTTCCTCGTCTCCCGTCTCAATTCGATAAGGCATAGAGTACAATGTTGACGGCCATTTTCATGGCGCTTTCGCGGACTTGGGGAGAGTCTTCGGGGTGGACGCCTTCGCTCTCCAGCCCATCCCCGATATCCGTGTTGAATGTATACAGGATCACCAGCCGACCCTCGTGGAAGATGCCCAACAGGTGGGGCGGGCCGCCGTCATGTTCGTGAATTTTGGGAAGCCCTTGCTCGAAGGGGTAATAGATGGAAAATACGGGATGATCGTAGGGAATTTCCACCAGGGGGGTGTTTGGGAAAATTTTGGCGATTTCGCGCCGGAAACTTTGGTCCATGCCATAGTTGTCGTCCGCCCATAAAAATCCACCACGTTCAAAATAGGTTTGCAATTGGCGGACATCCTGGTTAGAGAACAGCACGGTGCCATGGCCATTCATATACAGAAGCGGGTAGGAGAACAGGGCGGGATCGCTGGGGGAGACAACCGCCTCCTCCACCGTGGTTTGCAGGTTCAGCCGGGTTTTCAGTTCCCGTAACAGATTGGGGAGGGAGGTGGGGTTGCTGTACCAGTCGCCCCCGCCCCCGTACTTGAGGCGGGCGATGGTCAACGCGCCGTCATTCTGCCCTTGGGCCGATGTGGCAGCTACGATGCAAAAAAGACATAAGCCGAGGATGTGCCGTTTCATTTTGCCCCCTGTGGAAATGGAAACCGCAGCCGTGGCGTATAGATAGGGCCCTGCGGTGTGAGTTCGCTTTGCATGGCATAAAACGCTTCGACCCGCAACGGATCGAACCCGGAGTGCGCGGGAACGGATTTTCCATTAAAATAGGCTGTTTGGTTTCGCTGGGCGCGGCCGATGGTTAAATGCGGGACAAACTGTTTTTTATCAAAGGCAATCCCGGCTTGATGCAGCGCCTTGCCCATCTCCTCTTCCAAGGCTCGGACGGTGCTTTCGCCCTTCGTGAGCCCCAGCCAGACGATCGAGACCGGGCCACGCGGCGGGAAGGTACCAAAGGTTCCAAACTCCAAGGAGAAGGGAGAAAACTGGGCGGCCACAGGATCAAGGACCTGCCCAAGGGTGGGCAGGCAGGATTCGGGGAATTCCCCCAGAAATTTCAGCGTCAAATGGCAATTTTCTGGTGCGGTCCAGCGAATGCCGCGCACAGAGTCCCGCAGCGCAGCCTGCACGTCACGGATTTGCGCTTGGATCGTTGGTGATAGGTTGATAGAAATAAAGGCTCTCATAGTCTCTATAGAATATCCGAGGAAGACTTGACCTCGAAGAGATCTGCTTTGTTAATAAGGGAGAATTAAAGGAGATAGCCATCTATGCGATTTTTCTTAAGCGTATTGC
>JAVFAP010000092.1:0-9865 GCA_034002445.1 bacterium
TGGCGGCGCTGCTGGGCATTGGTTCCTTGCTGGACCGCTACCCCGCCACCCTGAGCGGGGGCGAAGCGCAGCGGATCGCGCTGGGCCGCGCGCTGGCCTGCCGGCCCCCAATCCTCTGCCTGGACGAACCCCTCAGCGCCCTGGATGACGAGACCCGGACCGAGATGTACAGTTTACTCAAGCGGGTACAGGCCCATACCCACGTCACCACCCTGCACATCACCCATAACCGGTCCGAAGCGGATCATCTGGGCGATCTCCTGTTGCGCATGGAAGCGGGCACTGGCATCCAGGTCATCCAGCCCGAGCCAATAAGCAGCCAATCGTGAAAATTTTCCAAACTTTCCCGTTCTTTTTCATAGGCAGTTCAATTATTCTATTCTAAAATTTAAAAAAGTTTTGATCCAAGTTCTTTATAAGGAGAATGCCCTATGAACAAAAAATGGATTGCTGGGTTCACTGTCGTTGCGGTTCTGTCCGTCTTTTCCATCTATTCAGTCAACACGTTCTCTCACTGCCAAATTCCGTGCGGGATTTTTGGCGATGATTTGCGTTTCAGCCTCTTGGCCGAACACTTGGTCACTATTGAAAAATCGATGAAGCAGATCGAGGAACTCTCGGCTGGAGACACGGCTAAAAACACCAACCAGATTGTACGCTGGGTGCAGAATAAAGAAAACCACGCCGACGAGTTTACCGAAATCGTCACCGCGTATTTCATGGCGCAACGGGTCAAACCCGCGGACGAGAGTGACGCCGCCGCGTTCAAAGCCTATACGCAACAGATCATTCTCCTGCATAAAATGGTCGTGGGGGCCACGAAATGCAAACAAACCACTGATGTCGCCCATGTGGAAGCGATGGAAAAACTGGTGGAAGAATTTCACGCGTTGTATACCGCGAAATAAGCTTATTCCCCATCCCATGGTAAAGGAGGCAGGGACAGGTTCTCTGTCTCCTTTTTTTACATTGGTTCCCACCTCATCCTCCTCCCCTCTCTCTTTTGAGCCCTTCGGCCTGCATGTTCCATAGGGAAAAAAAATGAGGATGGACAAGCAGAAATTTTTATGACTTTTCTTTCATGTCTTATTCCCAAAGCCAGGGAAATGCGGTATACTTTTTTCATGCATTTTGCAACATTTATTTACAACCGAATCCTCTCGATGATGGCAGGGAGAATGAGTTATGTGTGATTTTCATCGCAAAAAATCCTTAGGATTCTCCTCCGAACCCATGGGGGCAGGGCTTCACATCTGTCATGTTTTCAATGAAGAAGCAGAGCGGCGTTCGATCATGGCGCAGTTTTTAGAGCAGGGCGTTCGGGATGGGGAAAAATCGGTTTGCCTGTGTGACTCGATCACACCGGAAGAAATGTATGTATATTTGGATGAGCAAGGTGTCGATCTCTCGTGCTGGGATGCCGGACTCCTGGTAAAAAATGCCTACTCTTCTTACTGTCCCGATGGGCATTTTGACCATGAAAAAATGCTGAGCCTATTGCGACAATACAACAAGACCGCTTTGCAGGACGGGTTTGCGGGTCTTCGTGTTACCGGAGAGGCGTCATGGGCGTTGCGGAATCAAAAAACCGATATCGACGAGTTAATGCAGTACGAAGCCAAGGTCAATCACCTCATCGAAGAACAATCCATCCTCGCTTGTTGCCAGTATGACGCCCGCCTCTTTAGCGGAGAGACCATCATGGATGTGTTGAGTGTGCACCCCATGATGATCGTGCGAGGGCAGTTGGTCCACAATCCCTTCTATATCGATCCCCTGACCTTTCTCAAAGAGTACCACGCACGGATCCAAGAGGCATGATATGACCCCTCTCAGTTTGCCCGATCCCGCAGATCTGGGTCATATTTTTCTGTTGCAGAGCACGTTGCAAGCCAACACCAGTGAGGAGCAACTGGCGCATTCGGTCGCGTATAGTTTTGAGAAAATAACCCTTATTTCTGCTTGTACGGTGCATATTCACCCCCCGACATCGTTTGATCCCGGGGTGACCGCCGCAAAAAAAGGGAACGGGATTTTCATCAATCCCCTGCCCACCCTGGAAACCCATGCCGAAACAACCCGGGCAATCCTTTCCTTAGCCACCAATCGCCAGAAATATGGGCAAATCGAAATCCAAATCACCGATCCCAGCCGCTACTCGGTTTACCATCCCTTTTTAACAAATACCGCCAACCTAATTGCGTTGCATATCGAGAACAACCGCCAGGCAGTATCGCTGCGGCTGATCAACGAAACCTTGGAAAACACCATCGCGGAACGGACCCGCGATCTGGAGGAAAAAAAACTGCGGCTGGAAATGGCGGTCCAAGCCGGGCATCTGGGGATCTGGGAGTGGATCATCCCCAAGGGTTTGTTTTTCGCCGATCCGGTGGTGGAAGCCAATTTGGGCTTTGCCTCGGGCGCCTACCCCAATGTGGTGGAATTATTCTTGCAGAAGGTAGAAGAAAACGACCGGCCCCTGATCCTATCCCGGTTCAATCAAATCATCCACAATCCAGACGATCCCGGCGATTTCGCGATCGAGCACCGCGTCGTCGATCGCGCAGGCCAAATCCGCTGGGTGGAGTGCCGAGGGCGCTTGGTTCGCGATGAAAATCAGGTTCCCTACCGGTTCATTGGGACCCAGCGGAATATCACGGAAGCCAAGGAAGCCGCCCTGGCTTTGCAAGCCAGCGAACAACGGTTTCGGTATCTCTATGAAACCATGAACCAAGGGGTGGTGTATCAGGACCGCGATGGCATTATTATCCGCGCCAATCCGGCCGCCGCGGAAATTCTTGGATTGACCCTAGACCAAGTCATGGGCCGAACCTCTCATGATCACCGCTGGGATGCCATCCACGAAGATGGGTCCCCCTTTCCCGGTAAAGACCACCCCTCGATGGTCGCCTTACGGACGGGGGCCGCGGTGCATAACGTCATCATGGGGATCTTTCATCCCATCCAGAACACGTACCGCTGGATCTTGGTGGATGCTCATCCGGAGTTCCAGCCAAACGAATCCACGCCCTCCCAGATTATCACCACATTCACCGATATTACCGAGATCAAACAGATTCAGGAAGAAAAAGAAAAACTGCAAAATCAGTTAATTCAGTCGCAGAAGATGGAAGCGGTGGGGCGGCTCGCGGGGGGAGTGGCCCATGATTTCAACAATATGCTGGGTGTGATCATCGGCCATGCCGATATCGCCCTGATGCAGATGAAGCCAGAGAATCCATTTTACAGTGATCTGAAAGAGATTCTCAAAGCGGCGCAGCGTTCCGCCGACCTGACCCGGCAACTGCTAGCTTATGCCCGTAAACAAACCGCATCGCCGGTCACCCTGAACCTGAATGCCACGATCGAACCCATTCGATCGATGGTGCAACGTTTGATCGGAGAAACCATTCATCTGGAGTGGCATCCGGATCCCGAGTTATGGACCATCCGCATGGATCCATCTCAAGTCGATCAAATCCTGATCAATCTGACCGTGAACGCACGGGACGCGATCGCGAATACGGGAACGATCACCATCCGGACCGCGAATCAAACACTGACATCCCCGTCCCCCGCCTCGCAACAAGAAACCATCCCCCCTGGGGAGTATGTGTTATTGGAAGTGGAAGACACGGGTGAGGGGATTTCATCCCAAGAGATGGACCAAATTTTTGAACCGTTTTTCACCACCAAAGAACTCGGCAAAGGGACGGGGCTGGGTTTGGCCACGGTATTTGGGATCGTTAAACAAAACCAGGGTTATATCCTAGTGACGAGCGAAGTGGGGAGAGGGACGCAATTCTCGATCTACCTGCCTCGGCACAAGGCCCCCCGGCAGGCGAGTGGTTCCACCTCGGCTCAACCCACCCAGCCAGGGAAAGCCAACATACTCCTGGTGGAAGACGAGCCCGCGATTCTGTCGATGACCGAACGCATGTTGAAAACCTTGGGCTACACCGTTTTCCCAGCGGGCACCCCACATCAAGCCATTGAAATCGCGAAAACCAATCCCTCTATCCACTTGCTCATCACCGATGTGGTGATGCCCGGCATGAACGGGCGCGATCTCTACCTGGAACTCCTGGACTATTACCCGAATTTGCATAGCCTTTTCATGTCGGGCTATACCGCCGATGTGATCGCTCTTCATGGGGTTTTGAATGAACGGGTGAATTTCATCCAAAAACCCTTCACGATGAAAGGCCTCTCAGCGATTCTCCACCAAATCCTCGAATCCGCGGATTCTCCCCTGACGTCTCCTCCCCACTAACTCCGGCTTGGCGGTTTGGCAGATATGGATGCCAGGATGACCCATGAAGTGTTGCCGGGGTAAAACTCATTTTCGGTTCATTGCAAAAAAGGAGAACCGCGCCTATAGTTTTCGTATTGTTATTCCTGTAAGGAGAGAGCCATGAATCAAACAGAATTGAATCGGCGTTCATTTATGGAAAAGACTGGTAAAGGAGCCGCGCTCTTTGCGGCCATGACTTCCGCCCCCGCAGTCTTGGCGGCGAAAAGTCCCAACGAAGTGATTGGTGTGGGGCATATCGGCTGTGGTGTGCGCGGGGGCCAATTGGTGACCGATGTCGCGGGGGAACCGGAAAAAGGCCGCCCCGGTGTGGCCAACACCCAAATCCGCGCTATTTGCGAAATCTACCAACCCCACATGGAAAAAGGGGTCAAGTTATCGGGGAACCCCAATGCCACCCGCTATGACGACTATGAGAAGATGCTGGCGGACCCCGCCATTGACGCGGTTGTCATCGCCACCCCAGACCACTGGCATTCCAAGATATTGATCGATGCCGCCAACGCGGGCAAGGATATTTATGTGGAAAAATGCTGGACCCGCACCCTGCCCGAAGCCAAGGCGATGCTGAAAGCCATCAAGGTCAACAAGACCGTGATGCAGTTGGGCCATGACCGCTCCAGCCGGGTGGCGATCCAGGCACGGGAATTGATCAAACAGAACATTCTGGGCGAAGTGACCGTCGTCGAAACGGCATGCAACCGCAACCGCCCGCGGGGGAAGGACGAATGGCGCTGGTATGGATTTTATAATATTTTCGACCGTCCTGATGAAGAGATGGTCCGCAACAGCCTCGATTGGAACCGCTTTCTGGGTGACGCACCCTATCATCCCTTCTCCATGGAGCGCTTCTGGCATTGGCGCTGCTACTGGGATTATGGGACCGGGGTGGCAGGGGATCTGCTCTCGCACGCCTATGATTTCGTCAACTATGTTCTGGAACTGGGCATTCCCGGCAGTTGCACCACCAGCGGTGCGAACAATTACCTGAAAGACGGGCGGGAAGCCCCGGATACCTGGTTCTCGATCTTTCAATATCCCGAACGCAACCTCACCCTGACCTACGGCGGGACGTTCAACAGCGAGTTACAAAGCATCAGCGTGCATGACCCCATCATTCGTGGCAAGGACGCCCTGATGAAAATGACTGACGCGGGCTTTGAGATTTATCCCGAAAATAACACGAAATATGGGCCAAACCTGGAAGACGGCACCATGCAATCCACCAAGCCGTTCCTGACGTTCGACCCTGAAAAAACGGAAGAACAGCCCAGCCACATGGAAGATTTCTTCAATTGCATGCGTTCCCGCCAGAAGCCCAAGGACAACGAAGACGAAGCGTTCGCCGAAGCGGTGACCTGTATCATGTCGGTCGAATCGTATTTTAAAAAGCGGACGGTCACCTGGGATCCATCCCGGCTGGAAATCGTGTAATCCTCCGGCGTTCCCTTTTCCCGCCGAGGGAAAAGAAACCGAACCAGACATGCGAGGGACAGGCAAGCAGCCTGTCCCTTGCTCATCCCCCCTTGCTGTCCCCCGGATAGAACACCGGAGAGCCTCTTGAACAGACTATGATACCTATTTTCAAAAATGGAGATTACCCTCCGTTGCGCCAATGGAAAGAACCGGCGCAAATTGCCTGGTTTACTCTGTTTGCCATTCTTCTCTATTTCATGACAGGCATGGTATTGACAACCTTGGGGTTGCCCAGTCACACCCTGGAACGAGTCGAGACGATTAAAAGCATCGATGTGCCCGCCAACCTGTTTATCAACATTTGTTACCCTTTTGTAACCACCATCGCCGCGATTTGGTTTCCCATGATTTTAATCCACTGGATCAAAAAACCACTGAATATCCAAATGGTGTTTGCGGGAGCGGTATTCGCGCTCCTGCATATCAAACTGGGACCGGCGGAAATGATTCAGAAATTCATGGTCGGCTGGCTGCTGGCCGCCTGCTTTGTTTTTTGCAATCGTGATAACTGGACCAAAGCCTATCGGGTGACCTCCATCAGCCACGCCCTTTTTAATGTATTCTTGCTCTTCTTTTACTTATTGATTCGTTTGCTGACCTGAACCACGGGGCAAACGGAGCCCATCTCCGCTTGCCCTTCCCTTCTTACCAAGGGGTTTTTCTGGAACGACATTCGTCCCGTTGCGGTCCTATCCGCGCACCCCGTCAAAAAAAATCCAACCCAATTTTTAATTTTTTTTAAACACCACGGGGGCTTCTCTCGTAATAGAGATAAATCCCACATTGGTCTCTACTCAGAGAGGAGAAAATGCAATGCAAAAGTTTTATCAATTCATCCCTTCACTCGTCATGATTGCCATGGTCTGCGGTTTTGTTGGAATGCCGGCCAGCGCGGAAGAACTGATGATCCGGGGAGAAATCAATCCTGCGGACGGAACCCAGATTCGAATCAGTGCGCCAGTGAGTTTGTTGGAAACGCTGAAATCCCCCATGCCCGCCCCCTTTAAAGTGGACCAGGAAAAGTTGTGCGCGCTCGTGGATGGCATGCTGGGGGATATCGCCTCGATGAAGGGGCAGAACCTGGCCTTGGTGGAAGGAAAAGATATGGTGCGCTTTTGGGTGGATGGCGTAGACGAAGGCAATCCAGCCGAAGCCAATTTCATCAAAGTGAGTGTCCAACCAGCGGAGGAAGGGCAACCCAAAATCGAAGTATGTATCCCCAAAGGCCTGTTCTTGCTGGCTTCGTTCCTTGGCAATGTGATCATGGAACAGCAGGGCGAACAATTTTTTAAAATGATGGGCCACTCCATGCCACCTCTTCCCCCCGTCCCCATGGAAAAACCGAAACATGAGGAACCACAAAAACACATGGAGCAACCCGAAAAATCCAAAGACCATGCCCCCAATCCCGAAGAGATCAAAAATGAAATTCTGAAAGGGATCATCAAGGATCTTAAAAACAGCATGGGCGACATGGACTAACCATCCCCCGTTCTCATCCCCACAAAAGCGGCTGGCCTCCAGCCGCTTTTTGCTGTTACAGAAAGAAAACGAATGCCGCGCACCCTTCTTTCGGTGCAGCGTTGTCAGGGCAAACAGGGCTTTCATCCGAAGAGAGATTGCGTTTCAATAGGCGCTGCATGACAAGGAACCAAACCGGAGAAAGACCCATGATGAAACGCTGTGCGCTTTACCCATTTTTATTATTTGCAGGGATTGCCACTGCAGTGGCCTTTGCAGAAGAGTGGCCAGCCGCCCTTCAGCACACTCATGCCCACAACGATTATGAACATCCCCGCCCCCTTCAGGACGCGTTGGATAATGGATTTTACAGCATCGAAGCGGATATCTGGCTCGTTGACGAGGATTTGTTGGTGGGGCATGACGAAGGGATTTACAAGGGAACCCTGAGGGACCTGTACCTGGATCCCTTGCAGAAGCGGGTTAATGAACGGGGTTCGGTCCACGGGGATGGCAAACCGGTTTTGCTCTGGCTGGATCTGAAGGATGGCCGCCCAGCCCTGCGATCCGCGCTCCACACCCTCTTATCCCAATACCCCATGCTGAGCCGGTTTAGCGAGGAAAAGACTGTACCCAAGGCCGTTACCCTCATTCTGACCGGGAATGCGCAATCCAAGATGGCAGATGGGTCTGATTATCCGATCCGTTTCGACTGTGCCGACAGCAACGATTTCAGCCCGGACGATCCCGACGCCAGCGTGCACTGGCAGTGGTATGCCCTGAAGTGGGGATCGTATATTCAGTGGGATGGAGTGGAGTCGATCCCTGCGGAAACCTTGGAGAAGTTAAAAGCCATCGTCAACGCGATCCACGCCAAGGGACGCAAGGTCCGGTTCTACGCCACACCGGAAACACCGGGTTATTGGCAAACCGCGCTGGAGGTGGGGATCGACTTGATCAACACCGATCAGTTGAAAGAACTCCGCCAGTTTTTGCAGAACCGTTCTCAGCCGGGGGATTCAGGAGACCAGCCCAAGGATATGGAATAATGAGAGAGCCGGTCCGGAAGCGGCCCCAATTCCGGAGCCGGCCCCTCCCGCCAGAGTGGGTCTGGCGCCAGGGTTAGAGGAATTTTTCTCCAATCCCAGTGGATTTTTTTATGCGAAACTTTTCTTGAGAAAGGGGGGTGGTGTTATTGCCAAACCCCTCGTTTCATGTTCAAATAAGCATGAACCAACTGTTTCGATTGAAAAGACACGAAGGCCTTAGGGGTAAGACAATGCGTTTGGAGAAGACAGCAAAGGGCAATGTCATATTGTTGAAGGTATCGGGATCGATTACCTTCTCGGATACAGCGACCTTAAAATCGGCGTTGCACCGCATCGCCCGGGAAGGCAAGAATAAGATCGTCGTGGATGTCGGCGAGATGGACAGCCTCAACAGCCGGGCGCTTTCGATTTTCCTTTCCGCCTACCGCGGATTGGATGAGGGAACCATTGCCTTCGCCAACGCCAATCCACATGTCGCCCAGGTGTTTCATACCTCCAAATTGGACGATGTATTTCCCTTATTCAAATCCGTGGATGAAGCGGTATCCTCGCTGGAAGTTGGTTAAATAATGAATTGATCTTTATCAATTTTGCGTTTGCGATAGATGGCCGAACCAGCCCAGCCACAGACGAGCCCGATACCGAAGCAAGACAGCGCGATCAAGATCAAGGGGATTTCGGGCTTCCAGCCGAACAGCCACACCACGGTAGGAGCGGAATTTTTGACTAAAAAGATCAAAAACAGCAAGAGGCAGACAACAATCAGGATAAAGCGATAGTGCTCGAGGATCCATTTCCCCCATTGGGTAGCAGGATGGGGGTTTTTGGAAGCCACAGCAGTGGTTTTGGGTGTCTCTGTCACAGTAATCTCCTTTTCTATTGCGCAAAATTGAAATGATTCCCCAAACTATCCATGTATAAGAGGCCTGGACTGCGCAGGCCGTTGGAAGGGTGGTAGCAGTACTTTTCCAACGCCAAGGTCTGATAGGGCACGCTCTGAAAAATGGCGGTATACGCAGGCGGCAGCCGCAACGAGGGCCCTATGCTAAACACCCCCCACCCAAAGTGACGATACTCTTTTGTTCCGGTTTCGTCCTTGGGCCGGGAGACCCAATGGATCACGCCAGCGCTTTTGGCTTCATCGCCCCCATACACTTTCGTCATAAACGGATCGTGGCGGGTGCGTTCCAGATACGACACCGGGGTGGTTAAAAAATGAAGTAAGGAAATGGAGGGATCGGGGATCGGGCACAAGACAATCCCGGCCATTTCGAACGAGAGATCGGGAGGGAAAACCGGACTGGAGGGATTATCGATCGAATACAGTTCCAGTGCTTCCAATAGCACCTTCATCCCCGCATACGAGGTCTCAATCTTCCCGCGCAGGGTGATCCGTTCGTAATTGGTGAAAACGACAAGAAAAATCAACACCATTAAGCCGCTGGCGATACACATTTCCGCCACCCAGGCCAGCATTCGATCTTTGTTTCGGCGATCCCAACGCATACCCAATCCATCTTCTCTTTTTTCTTTATTGTAAAACCAGTTTAAAAAAACAAAGGGACTG
>JAVFAP010000093.1:0-9853 GCA_034002445.1 bacterium
ATCTGATCCCCAACTTGGTCAATACGGTCAGAGGATACGCAAACCAGGAGCAAGAAATCTTCACCCAGATCGCGGAAGCCCGCTCGCGGATTGGCAGCGCGCAAACCCCAAAAGACCGGATGGCGGCGGAAGACCAGATGGGTGGATTTTTAAGTCGGCTGCTGATGATTTCGGAAAATTATCCTCAACTGAAATCCAACGAGAACTTTATGAACCTGCAAGCCCAGTTGGAGGGGACCGAAAACCGGATTTCGGTGGAACGGATGCGGTTCAACGAAACAGTCAAAGCGTACAATTTGTATATCAAGCAGTTTCCCCGGCGGATGTACGCCTCCCTGCTAGGATTTCAACCCAAGGACTATTATGAGGCCGAAGCGGGTGCGGAACGAGCACCCACGGTGGATTTTTCCAATTAGACCCAACATCAGCAAAATATGGCGAACGAAACAAGGCGAACCGATCGGTTCGCCTTGTTTGCAGGGGGAGAATTGCAGATCAGTCTTTGAACGATTTCCAGAGAGAGGGCTCGGGGGTACTGTCGCGGGTCAAGCTTTCGATCCGGATGGCGCTAAGCAGAATACCCAGCGAGCGGGCGTCTCCGTTTTGATAGAGGCGGTCGGGCGACCAGGGATTTTTGACTCGGATTTGCAGTGTGGTTCCCCCGTTTCCATCCAATACGCCTTTGCGGATGGTCCATAAATTGGATTCCAGGGTAAACGCGAACCGGCCGGATTCTCCCGAGGTGATTTCCACCTCAAGCGGTTGGCCTGTGTGGCTGGGGCGAGCCGTCACGAGCAGAGACAAGGTGACTGTTTCAAAGGGGGTGGGGAGATGGATTTCCGCCTTGGGCGCTGAAGCGCGATACCATACCCCTTCAGGCGAGTGTTCCAGCCCATACCAGCCTTCACCAAGACTTCCGAATTCATTTTTTCCAATCAAGATAATTTTGCGTTTCATTTTTCCCTCCATGTGGATACCGTGGAGTATTGTATCCACTCCTCTCTTTTTTTCCGAGATTTCGAAGTAGGTAAAAATTTCCTCTTTGGGATGGGACTCCGTCTGCCTGATTGGTGGAGGGATCCGGGATGGTATTGATTTAAGTCCTTAAAAATCAATTAGAAATATTGATCTTAGGATAGCTGTGAGGGGGTGGCGGCCGGGTTGGTACAAAGGTTGCTCTATATCAGTCGTGTATGAGGGTGACGAGGAGAACGATATGTTAACAGGACTCTATACCGCGGCGTCGGGCATGATTATCCAAGAGCGGGTACAGGATGTGCTGGCGCAGAATCTGGCGACATCGCAAATGCCTGGTTCGCGCCGGCAAGAGGCGGTGGTCCGGTCTTTTCCGGATGTGCTGCTGACGGAAACGTACCGGGGTGTCGGGGCAGCGAATAACCAGGCTCGCTACAACCACGCCATTGGCCGGGTTGGGACCGGAGCCGGAATTGATTGGATCTATACCGAAAACAGCCCTGGACAGATGGTTTACTCTGGCAATCAGGATGATATCGCCCTGTTTGGAGATGGATATTTTACCGTATTGACGCCGGATGGGTTCCGCTTTACCCGCGACGGCGGTTTTCATGTCAATCAAGACGGGTATCTGGTGAACTCGCAGGGCCACTATGTGGTGGGGCATGGCATCAACCAGGGCCGCAATCCTGGCCCGATCCAAGTGAACAGCAATGATTATTTTGTAAATGAATATGGCAAAATTTTTGTGAAACAGCCGGTTGGGCCGGGGCAAATCATGCAGGATGTGTTCATCGATCAGTTGAAGATCGATGATTTTAAAGATAAGGACAAGTTATTCCCCGAATCCGGTAATCTTTTCCGGGTGGAAGAACGGGATATGGATAATTTCAAGATTCCCGAAAATCTGCAAGTCGCGCAGGGCTATATTGAGCGGTCCAACAGCATTCCCACTACGGAAATGGTCAAGTTGATCGATTCGTACCGAATTCACTCCGCGAGCGCTCGGGTATTGAAGGCACTGGATCAGACCCTGGAGAAGACTGTTAACCGGGTTGCGGGTCGGTAAGCCGGCATGCTCTGCCGCGCGGAGCTTTGAGGAGAAGCGTTATGTTGCGTGCATTATTTACATCGGCAGCCGGGATGCATGGCATGTCGTTCATGGTGGACAATATTTCCAACAACCTGGCGAACGTGAATACCTTTGGGTACAAGCGGACCATGGTGGATTTTCAGGATTTGCTCTACCAGACCATTAAGCCGGCCGGGTCGCAAGCCTATCAGACCAACCGTACGCCCACGGGGATTCAGGTTGGGCACGGAGTCCGGGTAGCGGGAACCCGCCGGGTGTTTACGGAAGGTTCCTTCCGGGGGACCGAAAATCCGTTGGATGTCGCGATCGCGGGCAAACGGGGTTTCTTCCAGGTGCAGTTGCCGGATGGATCCATTGGTTATACCCGGGATGGGGCGTTCAGTTTGGATGAGAATGGGACCATCGTCACTTCGGACGGCTTTTCGCTCGATCCGCCGGTGCAGATCCCCCAGGAGGCAGTCTCGATCAATATCAGTGAAGAGGGGATCGTATCGGTTGTCACCCAGCCAGATAATCAAATGCAGCAGGTGGGGAACATCACTTTGGCGACTTTTGTCAATCCAGCAGGGTTATCGGCGATGGGCAAGAATATTTTTCAAGCAACCGAATCGTCTGGCCAACCGCAGCAGTTCCCACCCGGACAAAACGGAGTAGGGATTTTGCAGCAGGGGTTTTTGGAAAACTCCAATGTCAATATCGCCGAAGAACTCGTCAACCTCATCACCGCCCAGCGGGCGTTCGAGGTCAATTCCAAGGCGGTGAAGACTGGCGATGAGATGATCCAGACTTCGGTCAATCTCAAGACCTGATTCTAAGGGCAGGGGCAGGCCAGATTGGCGATAGAAGATAACCAGGGTACGAGAGCCGCAAGGAGGAAGAAATCATGAACCTTTCCATCACCATAACCGCCGTATTGTTGACCGTATTCGCCGTGCCGATGGGGCTGGGCGAACCGTTGCAACCCACGCAGCCAGAGAAGACGGTTATTGTGCTTGCAGAAAAATACGTGGTTCCTTCAGAAAAAAACCGCGCTGTTTGTCTGGGGGATATCAGTGAAAAAATCCACAGTACCGACCCGGCGATCCAACAGGCGCTTTCCAACTTGCCGCTGCTTTCGGTTCCCCAGCCGGGAGAAGAAAGGGCGATCAGCCGCCCGGCGATCTACCAAGCCCTTCGCGCCGCCCAGATCCCCTACTACAGCATTCAGATCGAGGGGGCGCTGCAAACCCGGATTTTGGGACCGGGGCGCACCTATACCATCCAGGAAATCATCGCCGATATTCAGCAACAAATTCTTGTGGAGACCGGGTGGAGTGAAGAGGAACTGGTGCTGCGCGTCTTGACCCCGCCTTCCGACACCATTTGGTTGCCTTTAGAGGGTGTGGAAAAAGAGGTGAGTCGGGTGAATCCGTACGTACTGGGGAACAGCCGGTATGAAATCTTGTTTTATCAGGACCAAGTCTTGGTCAAGAAGATCCCGGTGATGCTCTCGGTCCAGCGCCGCCGGGTGGTCTATGCCGTGACCGATTCGCTGAAACGGGGCGATGTGATTCGCGAGAGCCAAGTGCGGGAAATGGTGCAACTGATCAACAACACCATGTATGACAACCAACTGGTGGATCAAAAAGAAGAACTCATCGGGCGGCAATGCCGGGTTCCGCTTTCCAAGGGGGCGGTAGTGAAATGGAGCAATCTGGAAAATCACTACCTCACCAAGTGGGGCGAACCGGTGCAGATGATTGTTCGCAACAATGGCATGCTGATCCAGACTCTGGCCATTGCCCAGCAAAAAGGGGCCAAGGGGGATGTGATCCCTGTAAAGACCCAAGCGACGGGAAAAATAGTCAAAGCGAGAATTGTGAGCAAGGGCCTGGTGGAATTGATCACGTCCTGAGAAAAGGAGAGAAACGATGAAACGGTTTGTTTGTTTAGGATTGGTCCTGGGATTGATCAGCGTTGCGCTGCCCGCGATGGGGAAATCGCTGTGGTCGGATCGCTCCCCCATGAACTACATGGTCACCGATGCCAATGCCCAGAAGGTGGGGGAAATTTTGACCATCCTGATTCAAGAAGACAACCGCGCGAACGATTCCGCCGATGGATCGGGAAAGCGGTCTCAATCCACCAACGGGGTCATCAGTATGTTGTGGAACAATAAGTTCATGCGCAAATTGTTTGGCGGGAGCGGCGAAGGCCCGGCGGTGCAAGCCAGTACGGATAATGATTTTCAAGGCGAATCCCAAGTGGACCGGACCAGCACGTTCTCCTCGAAAATCGCGGCCACGATTGTGCAAATCGATGAAGCGGGGAACTACCTGATCGAAGCGAGAAAAACCATCCGGGTGGGGCAAGAACGCAAAACCATTGTACTCTCTGGAAAGATTCGGCCTCGGGATATCATCAATAATATGGTCTTTTCCCACCAGGTGGCGGATGCGGAGATCAGTTATATCGGGGATGGCACCCTGACGAAGATGAACAACCCCACCATGCTGCAGAAGTTTTTCCACTTCTTATTCTGAAACCGCATGAATTCGGGTGCCAGGGAATAAAAATCCTGGCTCGGGTATCGGGTGAATAAAGGACACAACGGGACGAATTCTCATGAAAAAGAGCGGGATTGGCAAAGGGATCGCATACGTAATTCTGGGGTTGCTCAGCACCCTGGGGATTTGCGCGGAGGCGCAGGTACTGGAATCGCGGGTGAAGGATATCGCGAAACTGGATGGAATTCAGGACAACCCCTTGCTGGGCTATGGCCTGGTCGCGGGGCTGGCGGGGACAGGGGATGGCCGGCGTGGATTTACCGCGCAGACCCTAGCCAATCTGATCGCGGGGATGGGGATCAACGTGCTGCAACCCGAACTGATTACCACCGAGGTGGTTCCGGATAACGTCGCTGCAGTGATGGTGATGGCCAACCTGGAACCGTTTGCCCGGCCGGGCAGCCGGATCAACGCCACGGTGGTGAGCATAGGTAAAGCGTCCAGCCTGCAAGGCGGGTACTTGTTGACCACACCCTTGAAGGGGGGGGATGGCCAGGTGCATGGGTTGGCCTATGGGCCTGTTTCTATTGGGGGCTTTGTGGTCGCCACGGGTGGGGGTGGCGGTGGCGCGGCGGCCGTGCAGAAAAACCACCAGGTGGTGGGATTGATCCCTGGGGGTGTGGTTGTCGAAGGCGAGCCGGTCATCCATGAAGTCATCCAACCCGGCCCCTCGTTACGCTGGCTTTTAACCGAACCCGATTTTAAAACCGCTTCCAACCTGCAACGCAAAATCAATTCCCTCTGTAGTGAGGAGATCGCCAACGCGGAAGACGCCAGCGCGATCCGGGTAAACCTTGGGATTGATTTAGAGGGGAAGATAAAACTGGGGGAGCAGCGCTTCGATTCGCTGGTCGATGCGATCGCGTTTGTGGATGATATTCTGGTGGAAACGGATGAAACCGCGAAGATCGTCATCAATGAACGGACCGGTACCATTGTCGGCGGCAGCAACATTAAGGTGCGGAATGTGGTGATTTCGCATGGCTCGCTGAATATCACGGTGCAGCAGACCCCGGAAGTCACCCCGGGAGGGCTCTTTGGAACCGAACCAGTGGTAACCACCCAAGCCCAAGCCACCGCGGAAGAAGATACAGGCAAGGTTCATTCTTTTGAAGCGGCCACGGTAGGGCAGGTGGTTTCTTCCCTTACCAGCATTGGCTACTCGCCCCGGGATATTATCGCTATTCTGCAATCGATGTCCGCCGCCGGTGCGATCAAGGCGGAAATCGTGATGCTGCAATAAGCCGACAGGAATCGAAACATGGACATGACCTATCCCCTCAATCCAGCGGATGCCGTCTTGACAACCGACAATCGCCGGGTGGATTCGCTCCGCATGGTGTCGTTGCAAAAAGACGCCAAGATGACAGATGAGCAGATGAAGGACATTGCCAGCCAGTTCGAGGCGATGCTGTTGCGGCAGATGCTCAAGGAAATGCGGAAAAGTGTGCCGCAGGATGGCTATCTGGAACGCTCGCATGCGACGGAGATGTATACCGGCATGGCCGATGATTACATGGCCGATCAAATGGCGGAAAAAGGCTCCATCGGAATCGGAGACATGATCTATACCCAACTCAAGGAACAGAACGATTCCCTGGCGACGAAGGAAGAATTGCAAAAAAAATCGGAGTTTATGCGGCTGCGGAAGGAAGCGTCCGCAATGGAAAACGCGCCGGTTTTTATGCCGTTAAAGCCGGAACTGAGCACTGAACAGTTTCTTGAACTGCATAAAAACAAGGGACGGATGATCCCGCTCAACCCAGAGGGGGATGCTTTCTTACCTTTAACATCCCGCAAGACGTTATCGACAGCCCGAATCCAGGAGTGAGGTCGGATGATGGATATACAACCCCTGATCGCCTTATTGGCCCAAGAACAGAAAATTTATGAGCAATTGCTGGCCGCGAAAAAGCGGGAACGGCGTCTTCTTCTGACCCTGAACGCGAAGGAATTGGTGGAGAACACCCAAACCATCATGGTCTTGGCGGACCACATGCGCGAGTTGGAGTACCGGCGGACCGAGTGGACCGCGGAAACGGCGCGGATACTGGGAATGAAAACAGCCGAACCCACCCTGCATGATTTTCTGCAAACGCTTCCCATCCCGGAGCGGGATGAACTGGAGCAAGCGGGGGAACGGCTGAAATCGCTGGTTGGGAAGATTCAACATGAAAATGAGATGAACGCGGTGGTGCTGCGGCAATCCAACGATGCGATCAATACGGAAATCTGTACCCTGGCCCAGACGGAGAAGAGTGACGTCTACAAGGCGGGGGGAAAAAAATGCCACGCCACAGTTCCCCGGGCGGGGATCAATATTCGAATTTAATTTCCATCTTTCTCCTTGGTTCTCACAATGAGGCTGTCCAGCTGGAGAAACGGTTTTTTGTTGAGCCAGAGGGGCACGGCGATCAACAGAAGAACATAATCCCGCAATAATATACTCCATCCCACCTGTTCGGCGTCGCTGGTGCCGAAGCAGCCACAAGAAATATCCAGCCCCCGCCAGACGGCAGAGGTGATGGCCGCTATAAAGACGACCATTAACGTGGTTATGATGGTGAGGGCGCCCTCCGTCCACAACCCCAGGATCAGACAGAGCCCCGCGATGATTTCAATCGCGGGCAGGCTGATCGCGAGCAGGGGCAGCACAGAGTGGGGGATGAGCCGATAGTTCTCGATATCATACATGAAGTTTTGCATATCCACCAATTTAATCGCTCCCGCGTACAGAAACAAGCCGCCTAAGAGAAGGCGAGCGAAAAGGGAGAAATAGGGGTAAAGATATTGGATCCTAAAATCGGACTGCGAGGCCGACAGGCTCGATTTAGTTGGTTTCATGGCGGCTCCATTCATTCCATCCCCCGAGATAGATCCACAGGTTGGTAAAGCCCACGGCTTTAAGGTGATCCAAGACGATGTGGCTTTGATCACAGGGATCGCCTTGGCAATAAACGATCAAGGGAATCTCCTGCCGGGGCAACCCCTCGCCCACTTCCATAAAATACTCACCAAAGAAATCCGACGGCAGATTGATGGCGTTGAGGATATGCCCTTTTTCAAAATCTTCGGGATTGCGAGCATCGATGAAGAGGGCCGAACCTTCCGCCACGAACTCCTGCATCTGCTCCAGGGTCACGCTAGGCCAGGTTTCGGGAGTAACGCGGGGCTGGTAGGTCAGGGAGAGGGGATTGGGGGAAAGCGCATTCACCCCGAATCCTAACAGCAAACCCGCCACAACCATCAGACTAGTTTGGAATAAAATTGTTTTGATTTTTTGCATGGATTTATTTGGGTTGGGGCGGCGCCACTTGCTGCGACCGGACCAAGGCGGAATAGGGCAATTCCGCGATGGGTTCGGCCTCCAGATTTGTGTGGAAGATCACCTTGCCGGAGGTATACCCCAGTTTTTCGGAGGCTTTGAATATCATCTTTACCGTGATTCCTGCCTCGGATTGGCTCACTACTTCTCCCGTGACATTTTCCTTGTCGCTTTCAATTTTGGTGATTTTAAAATCACCCTGAACCCCGGAGGTCGGCGTGATGGTCAGGATGACCTCGCGTTCCGCCACCTGGTTGGGCTGTACGATCCCAAAATATAGTTGGCGGCGGTTAAAACGGACAATGCCGGAGATTTCCGCCAAGATTGAGGTCGAAGTCGTGGCATTTTCTTTGAGATCGGTCTGGATGGTCAGGTTATCGGTGAGAGTTTGCTTTTTGGAATCGGCGGTGAAGGTGACGTAGATGGGGATGCCGCTTGCCGTGGCTTCACCAATGCCCACACTGAAATATTTGGGGTTGGCTAATTTAGTGCTGATAATGTTGAATGGCTGGTTATCCAGATTTTTGAGGATCAGCATTTGGGTGTGCTGGGAATTCATGGGGGTGTCCATGAAGGTGAAGAGGGCTTTGGGCGATAATTCCCAGACCCGGCGAACTTCCGCGGATACGGTCAGGGTGATTGTCGGGGTATTGCTTGCGCTGGTTTCGACGATGGTGCCGTGCTGGACCTTGCCGGCGGACTTAACTGACATGGTTACAGAAATCGCACCGGTAGCGCCGGGAAGGATTTCTTCCGCCGAAACCACGGCGGCGGTGCAGCCGCAATCCGTGGTGGTTTTGAGAATTTTCAGTGGTTCTGTCCCTTTGTTGGTGAAGGTGAAGATATGGGTAAGGCTATCCCCTGCCGCCGCCGTTCCAAAGTCGTGGGTCAGGGTATCGAATTCAATGGCTGGCTGGGCATGGGCCAAGAGAGCCAGTCCTAGGCTAAAAATTATTGTAAGCATGATAGGCATCGACCGCTTCATAATGAATCCCTCAGTAAGGCAATCCGCTGTGAGTGTGGTTTGTTCTTGTTTGATCGTAGCAGGAGTTTTTCAAAAAACCAAGAGTGGGGTTTCTCTACCACGGGGTTTCTCATTCCTCCGGGGCGGGGGAACCGGTCGCTTCCTGCACGATGCGGTTGCCATCTCTCTGGTGTGGTGGTTCCTCTTTGTCTATCCGGGGGATGGTTTGAAAACAGGGAATGCCCATCGCGATTTTTTTCAATAATTGGATAAATGTATGCCTTTCACTTATGGTAAGATGCTGCATCACCCCTGATACCCGGCTGAAATGGGTGGGGAGGATGGTATCCAGAAATTGCACTCCCTCGGGGGTGAGGTGTATGATCATACTGCGCCGGTCTTGGGGCGCCGGCTGCCGGGAGATGAGGTGATCGTGTTCCAGCCCATCCAGCAATCCTGTGATGGTGGCGCGAGTAACCCCTGATTTCTGCGCCAGTTGGGATGGAGTCAGGCCTTTTCCCAGCCAGCGTTTGAGAAGCATCATGATCAAAAAGCGGCCGGGAGATGTCCCGAATTCCGAAAAATGCGTATCCGCGGCGGAGATCAGTTCATGGCTGGTTTTGAGGAAGTGAACGTAGACTTCGAAAGCAAGGGGATCGACTTCTTTAAATTGATCGGCAAATTGCTGGATGGTTTCGTGTTGCGGTGGATCGTTGATAAACATCACTTAATCCTTCATGGGAACGACATCAATCCAATCTTGGGAACCCTATTTATTATCTCCTGATTATATGATCCCAAATCAGGGGGAGGAAGGGTTGAGCGGAGAGAGGCGATAGGCGGGACTACATCAAACTATGATGGATTTCTAACGCAGAACTCATAATGGGTGGATAGGATGGAGTAGATTCAAAAGGGGACCGGCTCCGATCCGCTGCCTGCCCACGGGG
>JAVFAP010000094.1:0-9789 GCA_034002445.1 bacterium
GCGGTCCCATCGCTGCCATACCAAAGACACGAGGCCAGCGAAGTGTAGGCTTGTGCTTGTCTACACAGGGACGCGATCTCATCAAATCCTATCACGTAAACCCCAATCGATGCGGACGGGGTCGTTGTTTTCGCTTCGTCAATCCGCTGCTGGACTTGCTGCAGGATGGCAGAGAAATCGGTGGTGCCAGACGAAAAGACCCATCGGCCAAGCACCTCGCCTCCCCCTTCAATAAAATGCAGGAGAGTGGTATCCGCCAATTCCTGCCCGAAGAGATCATCAAGATGCAGTACCGCCACCGCCTTGGTTTGGCGACGCTGCATCAAGGCGGCGGTCGCCCATCCCTGATGGGTATCATCCGGGGTTAATCGAAAAACGGAGTCGTTTTCGATCGCGAGGGATGGGGCGGTGCTGGTGGTGCTGATCAGCATCAGATTCTGCTGATCGGCGTAGTCCTTGACAGCGAACAATTCAGCGCTGGTCAACGGGCCGAGCACCACCTTTACCCCAACCGAGGCCAAGTATTGCAGCCGTTCCAAGGCTACCTGAGGATCGGACTTTGTATCAAAGAGGATGGCCTGCGCTTTGTAGGGAGTACGATCGGGATTTTGCTGGAACGCTTGGTTAAAATCCTCGATCGCGGTTTGCAGGACAGCCTGAGCGGCCCGGCCATGGGAAGCGGCATCCCCACTGAGACTGAAAAGCGCACCGATCGTGATCGTTTCCTGGGCAAAAACAGGGACAACCAGCCATAAAGCCAGCAGGGGCCACCGAAACCATCGCAACAGAGGGAGAGCAGGGATTGATATCATCGGTCTTATACCTAAAACGAACTGGTTTTAAACAGCAGGGGATTATTGGTGTAACTTTCATACACCGGGGCAATCTCCAGATTATCGATATACACCGCAAGCGCTTGAGAAGCGGTGGGGTAGGCGCTGACTTGGATCACAATGGTCTGAGGAAGAACCGCGCCAGCTGCATCCACTTTGGGCTCATGGTAAAGGGTCAGGCGGGTAAACGCATCCATGAGGTTTGTGGTGACAATGACATGAAACTCCAAAACCGCGGACTCGCTCATCGGTCCATCCAGGATCGCGATCGACACGACCCCCTCCCCATGATTGGCATTGGCGTAGAGGTGGATATTATATGGGCCTTCCACCATGGAAAGGGCTGGATCGGTAATGATGCGCACCTGTTGCCCCGGCTGGCACGCGAGGATCAGCCCATGCCCATCGGAGCGTTCCGGCGGGGCTTGCAAGGACTGGGGAAAATCCTTGACCGTCACATAGCCATCCCCGCCTGACGTCGCGAACCCTATCTCAGCCAGTGCCGATCCATCAAATGGGTTGGTATACACGGGATCGGGGGATTGGAACATGGCCATCCGAGGAGGCGCGGTTGCGGTATCTCCCAAGTCCCCCAGGGTGAAGGGGGCATGAAAGCCTTCGAGGGTGGAAACAACATCCCGGGTCATGGAAGAAAAAAATGCCTCGGTATCGGAAGAGACAATGACCACATTGGATTGGGCCGCCTTGGCCCGCAACACGGGTGCGCCTCCACCCAAAGGGATTAACCACCAGGGCATCTCCGCCCCCTCCAGCCCCCCTGGAAACAAAAGGGTGAGAAAGAACGCCGTAGGAAAGATAAATCTTGCTCCACGCCACATAAACGATCCCCTTTCTGCCATCTCAGCGATTCAGGATCCTTTTCTATCTATAAGACTATCCGTCGATTCGAGGTTCTCCAGAGTATGGAACCAGGTAATTTCAGAGAAGGTAACCATGATTTCTTCCATCTCGTCATAGTTCTGAAACGCCGCTTCCATCTGGTTTAACTTTTTGAGTTTGTAACTGGTAATGACGGCATTTTTCAAGGAAATCGTATAATACAGTTCGGACTCGCCCTTGTCGTTGATTCGAAAAAAATACAACACGAAGGATTTCATCATTTCACTCTCAACCAAGGCGCGGCAGAGAAGAGGGGAAGATTTATCGATCCGCTTAATCAGTTTGATGGGCTCATACACCCTTTTTCCCGTAGCCATGCCTGCGGAGAGATCATAGGGGACATTGATCTCATGCTCCACCGCGTAAATGGCGATTGCGTCTTTGAGTGCTGGTTGATAGGATTCTCCCTTGATGATCCCTTGACGTGACCCTTCTAATTTCAGATAGGCCAATTCCGCACCCCATGTGGATGCCGAAGGGAGAGCCAACACTATAGCCATCGATACGCAGAACAACAGAAAAAGTCGAGTAGAAAACATGAGCCAATCACTCCTTTGTTTCGATAGATGGCTTTCATTATGGTCGCTGGGAAGAAAAGTCAAGTGGATAATTCAATTCGGTTCATGGGCATCTAACTCTATGTCTGAAGAAATGAATCCATCCCCTGCCCAGATTCTTGCTATCCCTCTTGCCCAGTCTATGCTAGGATGGATTCTTTCCAGGCATTTTCAGTCAAGCATTCGAAAGGTTTTTCCATGCGCTTCAAATTCTTATTATTTTTTGGTTTCTTGGTTATTTGGTTTTTCATTTATTTGGCGGGGCTCTCCACTCTCCATGCCTCCCTCGATGAAAGGGAAGACCGGGCGACGGAGCCTCAGCCGGCTTCAGAACAGCAGATGCGCTGGTGGCGTGACGCCAAGTTCGGCTTGTTTATCCATTGGGGGCCCGCCAGCCTGAGTGGGGCGGAAATCAGTTGGGGACGGATGGACCGTATCGAAGGCGGGCAGGAACACCAGCGGGTTCCGGCGGACGTGTATGACACCCTCTACAAACAATTCAACCCGGTTCAATTTGACGCCGATGCCTGGATGCGCTTGGCCAAGGAGGCCGGCTGCCAGTATGTGGTGTTCATTACCAAGCACCACGATGGCTTTTCGATGTGGCCTACAAAGCAGGTCCGGTTTACCGAGCCGGACAAACCTGCGCATTACAGCATCGCCGATTCTCCATACCAGCGCGACTTGTGCCGCGCCATCGCTGACGCCGCCCATCGGCATGGGTTGAAACTGGGATGGTATTATTCCACCCGGGACTGGACCCATCCCGCCTACCTGCAAGACGATAACCAGGTTTATAACGCCTATTACGAAGCCCAGATCAAAGAATTACTGACCGCGTATGGCACCGTGGATATTCTGTGGTTTGACCACGCCTTTGGCGATTGGAGCCAATACACCATCGAAAACCTGTTTAAAATGATCTATGAATTGCAGCCCCGCATCCTGGTCAACAACCGGGCCGCACGGGGATTAAAAAATATCCCCTCCGGGCCTGTCCATAAACTGGTCGAGGGAGACTATGATACCCCTGAACAGCGGATCGGGGCATTCCAGCATGGCCGGGCGTGGGAAACCTGCATTACCATGACCGAATGCCCCGATGGCGGGGGTTGGTCTTACCGCCCCGATGGCCGAACCCGCAGTTTGAAGGAATGCCTGCAGATTTTAATCCGTACGGTTACCGGGGATGGGAACTTACTGCTCAATGTCGGCCCCCTGCCCACCGGGGAAATCCTGCCCGAGCAGGTAGAAAACCTCAAAGGCATGGGCCAATGGCTGAGCCGTTATGGCGAGACCTTGTACGGCACGCGTGGCGGTCCCTGGATCGGTGGGACTTGGGGCGGTTCCACCTATAAAGACGATACGGTCTATCTACACATTCTCGAATGGCCGGAAGAAGGGCTGGTTCTCCCGCCGACTGGGGCAACCATAATATCTTCCCAGGTTCGGACTGGCGGTTCGGCCCAGGTAAACCAAACGACGGATGGCGTAACAGTCCACATGGAATCCGGCGAACGAGACCCGATCGACACCATCATCGAACTCACCATGCAGAGCCTGGTGACGGAAATTCAACAGCCGTAATCCACAATTGGAAATTGATCGGCAGAAAGGGGGGCGATTCGGGTCGCCCCTCGTTTTACTCCAACCAGTGCTCTTGTCTCCACCAATCGAATCGAATGAGATAGAGACCTAGGATCGAAGAATCGATTCTGTATATAATGGTGCAGTCACAAGGTGACACCATTCATCCACACGGCATTCTTATCAGAGCACAGGAGAGTCATGAAAAAACACAAAGCGTTTACACTCATTGAATTGCTGATTGTTGTCGCAATTATTGGAATCCTTGCCGCGATTGCGGTTCCCAACTTCATGAATGCCCAGATTCGGGCAAAAATCGCCCGTGTCCAATCTGACCTACGCGCGTTTGGGACCGCGATGGAAGCCTATTCCCTGGATTACAACGATTACCCCTGGGGCAGTTTTCCCAATGACGCAGGGGGATACACCACCGGCAGTTTGATTGGGCTCACGACCCCCACCCCTTACATGTCCAGTGTCAGTCAGGTGGATTCGTTTGGAGAAGGCAACTGGAATACCGACTCCAACGCGCCGACGAACAAAAAATTTTATGTCTATGTCAGTTACAACGGCTGCTGGGCCAAGGGGGATGGCTCCGCCCAAAGTTATTTTGGTTCCCGCTCTTATTTCAAAGGCTATGGGATGACCAGTTTCGGCCCGGACCGCCTGGATACGGGGGGTGTATGGGCACCGTTATGGTCTAAAGTGGGGGATACCAAAACAGCCAATTCCGCTCTCTACGCGCCAAGCAACGGTTTGATCAGTCGCGGTGATATTTGCCGCTATGGCGGCGCCGCCAACATGGTCTCCGCGGGAGGGTGAGGAAGTCCCGGCAGGGGCTTGGTTCCCGCTTACATATCATACACAAAATCACACCATCTGTTATTACGAAAAAAGCCCAGGCCAAATGGACCTGGGCTTTTTCTTCATCATCAGGATTTGTTCAGTACATCATCCAAAGTTCCACTGCGGTGGGAGCCGTCGCGGAGAAATCATCGAAGGCAACTGGATTCGCACCGGCAGACCAGACAAACAAGCCAACCTGTCCCCAGGGGAGGTTGTTATCTTTCACGGTCTGAATCAGTTCCCCATCCAAGTACAGATCGAATGTGTTTCCCCGCACATCCGCGGTGTAGACTTGCCATTCATTGAGGATTTCATTAAATCCTTGCGACCAAACTGTGGTTCTCGTTCCGTTGACATAGCGAATCAAAGCCAAGGTCCCATTCACAAATTGCCAACTAAAGAAGTTCCCGATATCGGTCGCGCGGAAGACAACGCCCCAGTCGGCGTTGGTCATCAACCCCATCGCCTTCACGGAGATGGTGTAGTCGGAGGCATCCACCGGGCCGGTTACCGCCACGAGAGGGCCGCCATCATCGTTGAATTCCAAGAATTGGCCATCCTGTATACCCCAATCCCCCGCTAAGGCTTCCCATTGGGATTCTTGCGCGGCTTGGGAGAAGTCGAAGAAGATATTTTGTGAAAGTGGTATCCCCAGGGTGAGATAAAGAGTACTGGGTGCGGTCTTCTGGGTCAGGAATCCATCACTCGCAGAACCACTAATCTGGATTGCCCCTGTGTTTTTATCCGAAGGGGCTTGCAGATCGTAGGTCAGGGAGGCATTGGTCGCCAATCCAGGCAACGTCCAGGTGATGGTATTTCCACTGGCGGTTGCGGAACCAGCCGTGGTTTGGACATTAGAAACAGTCAGCCCTGCTGGCACGGTTTCGGTCACGGTCAGCGAGCCAACGCTCGTCCCCGCCAAGGGGCTTGCCGTGAGTTGAATCCCCACAACCTTATCGCCCACTTTATAAATATCGGTGGGCATGACCCGTTTCACTGTCCAGGGCACCTGTTTAATGACGTGCATATTATCGTATGCCACACCGCCTCCGGCTTCGGCAACGGGGCTGCCGCCATTGACCCAGGCAAAGACGCCCACCTGGCCCCAAGCCAAAGCACCATCCGTCACGGTGGTGATCAGTCGGCCATCGAAGTAGCATTCAAAGCGGTTCCCTTGCACCACCACCTTGAATTCTTGCCATACATTGAGAACCTCAGGTTCTGCCACCGAGAAGAGAGAACTGCGGGTTCCATTCACGTAACGGATTAGCGCCAAGGTATCGTTCACGAACTGCCAGGAGTAGAAGTTCCCAACCCCTTGCGCGCGGAACACGATGCCCCAGTCGGCACCCGTGACCAAGCCCATGCCTTGCAGAATCACCGTATAATCCGAGGCGTCCGGATCGCCGGTAATCGCAAGCAGGGGACCATCGGCATCGGCGAGTTGGCGATAGGTTCCGTCCTGAATTCCCCACTCTCCCGCCAAGGGCTGCCACGCATCCGCTTGGGTGGCGGCTTCAAAATCGAAGAAGAGTTCTTCCTTCAAGGGCAGAGTCATCGCTACGGTATTGGGAGCGATATTCACGATGGCTTTGCCGTCCGTCGCTTTCCCATCGACCACAAAGTTACCCGCCGTCTTGCTGCCAGGCGTAACCACATCGTAGGTCAAGGTCGCATTGGTACTGATGGCGTTCATCTTCCAGGTGACCACCCCATTGGCGAAGGAGGCTGTCCCCGCGCTGGCTTGAAAATTCGTAGCCGTGAATCCAGCGGGGATGGTATCGGTCACCGTCATTTGATCCAATGTCCCATAAAGCAAATCCAGGCTCAGTTGGACACCGGCAATGGTTTGCCCTGGCACAAAGGGGGTGGTTGGCACGGACCGCTTCACGACCCATTGCTCCCGGTCGGTAACATAGAAGTTATCGAAAGCGGTATAGCCAACTTTATTGCCCGCATCCGAACCTTCGTTTACCCAAGAGAACAGCCCAACCCGGCCAGAGGGGAGATCACTATCCGTAACAGTGGTCATCAACTCATTGTTAAAATAGAGGTCGAAGGTATTCCCTTTCACCACCACTTTAAAATCCTGCCAGACTTCCAGTTGTTCCCCATAGACCATGTGGAACAACTGAGACCGGGTCCCATTGACATATTTAATGAAATCCAGGCCCCCGTTCACAAACTGCCAGGAGTAGTGATTGTTGATATCCTGAATCCGGAACGCGATCCCCCAGTCGGCATCGGCGACCAATCCCATCGCACGGACCATGATGACATAATCGGTTAACATCGGATCCCCGGTCGCGACAACAATGGGGCCTCCGGCATCATCAATTTCGGTAAAAAAGCCTTCATAAATATCCCAGAGACCAGCAAGTTCTTCCCACTGGTCGATCTGGCCAAAGTCTTCAAAATCATTGAAAATTTCGACCGCGAACGTCGCGGGAACCAAGCAGAAAATGAGGAGAGACAACAGCAAATATCGTTTTACCTTCATCTGATTCATACCTCCACAAAATGGGTGTAACGTTAAAAAAGCAATGCGTGAAAAACCCGGTAAGCAGAAACGTTCTATTCGACCGACACACCTCCTTCCCACATCTCTTTATTCATCCGGTCAACCCCTCATTGGATTGATGCAAAAAACTATACAACAACTCCCTCCGAATTTCCAGAGATCATTTTCAATTTTGCAAAACAGGCCAGTTCCTCTTTCCTCCCCGCGTTTGGGTTCATTCGGCGCCATCGAATTGCACGAAACAGGAATCGCGCCCAAGGGGGTGGAACTTGCAGAAAGCACAGAAAAAGCAAGGTTTTTTCCCCTATTCCACTTGGAAATTTGAATTTCTTTTGTTAAAAAGTGGGCAGCGAGGGTGTGGCCTTCGCCAGATTTCGCTCAGAATCGTAGGGGAGAAGAACCATGAAAATTGGAATCAACTTGTTGCTATGGGATGGAACCATTACCGAAGACCATGTCCACGCGATGGAACAGTTGGCGGAGTTGGGATACGATGGGGTAGAGTTTCCGGTGTTTTCATCCAACTATCCAGTCGCTAAAAAGTTGAGAAAGCATTTGGATCGCCTTAACCTGGGCTGCACGGTGTGTACGTGTGTCCCCCCGGAAGCCAACCCGATCAGCGAAGACAAAAAAATCCGCCAAGCCGGGTTACAGCACTTAAAAAACGCGATCAAGACCTGTGATATTTTGGGGGCGAAAACTCTGATTGGGCCTTTTGCCTCTCCCTGCGGCGCCTTACTGGGTCGGGGTCCGAATGAGGAGGAGTGGAAATGGGCCGTGGAAGCGATGAAGAAAGCCTCCCAAACCGCCCAGAAGGTTGGGGTAGATCTTGCTTTTGAAGCCATCAACCGGTTCGAAACCTACTTCATCAATACCCTCGCTGACGCCTACCGGCTGGCCAGGGATGTGGATGAGCCCAATTTCGGTCTGCTTTTTGACACATTCCACGCCAATATCGAAGAACTCAACATCGCCAGCGCGCTCAAGGACGTGATTGACAAAGTGTACCATGTCCATATTTCCGAAAATAACCGCGGGATTCCGGGTTCTGGTCATATCCGATTCCCCGAACTGTTTAAAGTGCTCAAAGCAAATCAATATGACCGCTGGTTGACCATCGAAGCGTTTGGCAACGCCGTGCCCGAAGTCGCCGCCGCGACCTGTATATGGCGAACCATGTTCAAAGATAACGAAACCCTGTGTAAACAAGGGCTGGATTTCATTAAGAAACAATGGGATAAAGCCTGACCGACCGGTTCTTCGTCAAAGCAAAAAAACCCTTGATCGAGGTCAAGGGTTTTTTGTTGAGGCAGAGCAAGCAACGAGGCCTCTTCCGCTATTTTTTCCATTTTGCGGGACGGCACGGGGGGGATCAAGACAGAATTGGAAGAATCTGGACAGAATCACTTGTATCAAGAATCGCTGTATGATAATATCGCAAAATCCATATACATAACTAACACAATGTTAGGGAGGTCATCGTAATGAAAAAACTTTTCGTACTGGGATTTGCACTGTGCATGCTGCTTCCCCAAGCCTTTGGCGTCGTTCTGTTCTCCAGCAATGGGGAAGATATCAGCAACTTCACCCTTCTCAGCGGGGAATGGTCAACTGAACAAGGGATGATTGAACGCGTTGGTGTCCAAGAAGGCGGAAAAACCCACGGGATCGTCTTGGATAACGTGATCGATATGACCACCGTTACCTTCCCGGTTGTGCTCACCTACGATGTGAAGGTCGAAAAAGACGCGGAAGGCGCAGGCGAAGTGTGGACCGGGATCGGCATCGGCGCGCCGGCCCCCGGAGCGTCCAACCCGGAAGATGGGGCAATTATCGTGGCCCTGCGGGATAACGGCGGTTCCAAAGGCTTGAATTTCCTGGTCGGCGGACGGCAGTGGGCGCAAGGGAATGCCAACTTTGATTGGCAAGCCGATACCTGGTACACCATGCGGGTCGCGCTTTCGAACCCGAATTTTGGGACCAACCAAGTGGATATCACAGCCAGCATCGTAGAAAAAGGAACGGATGTGGGTGTGGTGATTTCCGGCCAAGGCGTCCCAACCGGTGGGAATCCCTATGTTCTGACCCAAAAAGCCCTGGCGATCTTCTCCCGCGGTTCCGCGGAAGGCAAGGGCGGCATTCGCTCATTCGATAACATCGTGCTGGAAGCCGCGAATGTGGCGGGCGGGGCAATTGCCTACCAGAACGATGGGACCAGCGTGGCGGAATTCACCCAGGTTAAAGGCGTATTCGAAGTGGTCGATGGCGCGATTGTGCGGACAGATGCCGTGGCTCCGGATACCACCCAAGGCGCGATGATCGGTGGCGTCGCCAGCATGGAAGGCAATGCCTCGGTTTCGCTGGAATATGATATCAAGGTCGAAACGATCACAACCGCCGGCGATGAAACCTGGTCGGGGATCGCTCTGTTTACCCCGGCGCCAACCGCCAGCAATATCGAAGACGGCGCGGTCATCATGACTATGCGCGATGGTGGCTTGGGCAGCGACCAAGGCCGGGGGGTGCACGCGCTGCGTGGCGGTCG
>JAVFAP010000095.1:0-9746 GCA_034002445.1 bacterium
CCATCATTCAAGAATGGATGATGTTCTGAGTCATTGCGTCACCGTTTCTCCCTACTTATACCAAAGGCAGAAGGGATTTGCCCCTTCTGCCTTTGGTTTATTGGGTTGCTAGATGTAATTATAAGGTTTTGAGATGACCGTTCAGAGTGAGAATCTGGCCGGGCTGGGTAGTAAACTCGACAATCATGTCGCCGTAGCGCACTTTGCAGGGATTCCCCAAGCGGGAGAGAATCTCCACCCCCGCCAGTTTGCCCTCTTCCCAAGTCAGCGAGATTTCAAAGCCGCCACGCGCCTTCAGGCCCGTAACCTGGCCGTTGGCCCAGAGGGAAGGCAAGGCGGGCAGGAGATGCACCTCGCCATGATGGCTTTGCAGCATCATCTCCGCGATGCCTGCCGTCGCGCCAAAATTGCCATCGATCTGGAAGGGGGGATGGCTGTCAAACAGATTGGGGAGTGTGCAGCGAGCCAACAGCAGTTTGAAGTTGGTATAGGCCTCATCCCCTTCTTCAAAGCGGGTGAAGAAATTCACAACCCAGGCGCGGCTCCAGCCCGTGCCGCCCCCGCCGTTTTCCAAGCGGTGTTGCAGGCTTTTGCGCAAGGCGGTGGCTAGGTCTGGCGTGCCCCGCAGGGTGATTTGATCTCCAGGATGAAGACCGAAGAAATGGGACATGTGACGGTGGCCCGGCTCGGGTTCGTCATAATCCTCGATCCATTCCTGCAAGCGGCCATCGCGCGGGCTGATCTGCAGCGGCGCCAGGCGGGCCAAGGCACTCGTAATTTCTTGTTGCAATGCCGCTTCAAAGCCCTGCTCTTCGGCTGCCAGGACCGCAATCGCTTCCAGACAGTTGGTCAGCAGATCGTGCACAATCATTAAATCCATCGTGCTGGCATAGGTAAAGAAGGATTCGGTGCCATCCGCTTTGCGGAAGCGATTTTCGGGGGAATGGGAGGGATTAGTCACCAACTTACCCGCGACGGGTGAGGACGCGGGGGCTTCGACCAAAAAGTCAAGAATAAACCGAGCGGCCCCCTTCATCAGCGGCCAAGCTCGTTCCTTCAAAAACTGGGGATCGCCATTGAAACAATAATGCTCCCAGGGATGCTGGCTGAGCCACGCCCCGCCCATGGGCCAGATGCCCCAGATCCCATCGATGGCGGCGGCGCCGCGCCAAAGGTCGGCGTTGTGGTGAACCACCCAGCCCCGGCAGTCATAGAAATCCTTGGCGACTTGCTCCCCGGTGACCGAGAGATCGTCCAGCATATCGAAGAGGGGCAGGTGGCACTCGCTGAGATTGCACACTTCCGCAGGCCAGTAATTCATTTCTGTATTGATATTCACCGTGTACTTGCTACCCCAGGCAGGCACGGTGTCCTGGTTCCAAATCCCCTGCAAATTCGCGGGCTGGGTTCCTGGCCGACTGCTGGACGCAAGCAGATAGCGGCCGAATTGGAAATAGAGCACACACAGTTGGGGATCGTCGGCGCCGCTCTCCTTCACCGCTTGCAAGCGAAGATCGGTGGGGGTTTGCGCCTGATCCAAACCACCCAGATCCAAATGGACTCGATCCATCAACGCACGGAAATCGGTTACATGCGCATCACGCAGGGCCGCGTAGGATTTTTGGGCCGCCGCTTCTCGCCAGCTTTGGCAAACCGGCTGGGGGTCGCCACTGATATCCTTGTAGTTCTTGTAACTGGTTGCCGCGGTAAAGAGCAAGGTCACGGCATCGGCCTTGGCAATATGCAAGGCATCGCCTTCAGCACGCACCTGCCCGCCTTCCGCCAGGGCTTCCAGTTCGCCATGAAAACGGAGGCCCTCGCCTTCCACTCCCGCTTGCAGGCCTCGGGTTTTTCCATCCCCAATCCATTGCCCTTGCATCACCAAGACATGGTCTCCGAGAGGGGTTACAGAATGATTGGGGTGGGGGGTATTGAGAGAGGCCGCCAGATCAATCCGGCCGGGCTGATCGGCCGTGATGCGAACCACGAGGACTTGATCAGGATGAGAGATAAAACTTTCTCTGGTAAATGTCGTATCTCCAACCCGGTAGGTCACCCGGCTCATCCCTGTAGAAAGGTGCAATTCCCGGCGATAGTCCGCGACCGTGCCCTCGATGGGCAAGGATAAATCCAGGTTCCCCAAGGGCTGGTACGCCTGTTGGAAGAGGGGATTGCCCATGAATTTTTGATCCGCCAGTTTTGTGGCTTCGGTTTCTTTTCCCTCAAAAAGCAATTGCTGAATTTCCGGAAGTGCCTCAACCGCGCCAGGGACACTGTAATTATGCGGTTTGCCGGACCACAGAGTATCTTCGTTCAGTTGAAAGCGTTCCTCATCCACCCCGCCGAAAACCATCGCCCCGAGACGACCGTTACCGAGGGGCAGGGCTTCGTTCCAGTTCCGCGCTGGCTGGCGGTACCACAGGGTGAGGGGATCTTCCGGCGCAGGGGCCTGGCCGGTGAGCTCGAGCGGATGCTTGATGACCAAGGCGCCCGGGGTAGAACTGATCCAACGTGCTTCGCCCTGCCGAGTCAAATCCCAGTCCGCCACCCGGCCTTCCAAGTTCAGAGACGCACGGGAAGGTTCCGCTGCCAAGCGTGTGATTTCATCCGCGGACAAGACACGCTGATACAGGGTAACGCGACCCATCTCACCAGAAAAACGGTGACCGCCCTGGCTGTCACAGCCCAGGCGCAGGGGCAGCGCGTTCGCCTCGATGGGCTTCATCCCCGCTTTGCCTTGATCGGCCACTTCCTTGCCGTTGATGTAGAGTTTGAACACATTCTCGCTGCGGCTGAATACCCCGGCAAGATGGGTCCATCGGCCCGGCTGCAAGGCGTCGTTGACGATAAGGGTGCCTTCCGCAAGCAAAAAGCGAACGGAATTACCAGGGAAGGTATCCAGCATGAAGCCGGTCTGCCCGCCCGCGGGGGATTTATCGATGATCCGCACTCCTGGCTGGCCGTATTGTTGCGGTTTGATCCAAACTTCCAGGGTGAGGGTATCTGTCGGGTTCAACGAAGCGTCATTTTTCACTTCATAAATGGGGGATTGCGCATCCAAGACGAGGCCTTGCCCCATGACCGGGAAAGCAGCCAACCCCATCAGCAGGGAAACGAAAAGCCCCGTTTGTATTAACCAACTTGGTTTCATTACACCATTCTCCTTCATCATTCAAAATGGCATGGCGGGGATATTTTGGTTCCACATCCGTGACGCCTGTCCCCCAGCCCATGCCCGGCTATGATTTCGCGAATCCCGGCGCAAATCAAGGCCTGATCCCCGCAGACAAAAGGGCCGGAGAACATGCCCCGGCCCGGAATCTAAAGACTTATATATTGTGGAGAGACATTTACTCAATCTGCGCCAGATGGCATTGCGCGCAGATGGGGATTTGATCGATACGCCCGGAAGCGTGAAGTTCCCGCAGTTTTTGGTATTGGGGCCCGTTCCAAATCTCCTCCACCGTGTTTTGGTGGATATTCCCTACCTTCAAGGTCCGGGCGGCATCCACACAGCACACACTGACCACCCCGTCGGGATGGATAAACATCCGTTGCCACAGCTGCGGGCAGCAGAATTTTTTGGTGCTGGTTTTCACAGGCGCGATGTTGTACAACGCCTTGCCATCCTTCGATTTTTGATTGGTATGCTCAACATAGTCGACGTAGGCCACCGCATCCACGATCGGTTCAAACAGGGTTTTGAAGGCTTGCCATTCTTCCTCATTTTCTTTCATGCGTACCATTGAAACCCGGGTAAAGGGCTTCACCGAACCCATTTCCTCCCGCAGTTGCATGAAGCGCTTGATGTTGCGGAGCACTTTGTCGTATTCGGCATTTACACGAATCTCGTTGTAGTGATCCCGGTAGGGGGAATCGAACGAGAAGAACAGTTTATCCAGGCCGGACTCGATCAACTGGCGGGCGATGCGTTCTGTCAACAGACTGGCGTTGGTGTTGAACATTACATCCACCACGCCCTGCTCCTTGGCAAAGCGGATCATCTCGACCAGGCGAGGATTCATTAACGGCTCGCCGAGGTAGTTGTATTTGATTGAACAAATCCCTTTGCTCGCGGCTTCGCTGACAATTTGCTTATAAAGGACAAAATCAAAGTTTCTCACTTCCCAGAAGATCCCGTCCTCCACCATGTCGGTACGCGGGCACATCTTGCACTTCAGGTTGCAATTGGAGGTTGCTTCGATATCCAAATGAATCGGCACCCGCTCCACCGTATGTTGCAGAGGGTATTCATTCCATTTTTTGCGGTATTCCCAATAGGCGGGAGGTAAGGTGGCTTCCCAACGCGAAACGTTGTCATTCTTCAATTCGTGATAATTATGATCCACCTTGGTTTCCACGGCGGGGGGCGGTGTGGGTGAATGACTCATAAGAGGTTCCTCTTTCAGACTCTTCTCAGGGTCACAATCGATCGGATTCCCAACATGATACGATTAACATTATGAGATGAGAACCCGAACAATTTAAATGGGTATATCCTTCCTCAAGTTTCGGCAAGGGAGTGAAAAGGTTTAGAATCGGGCGCCGTTTTTATGCTCTCTTTTCGTTAAACCGCTTGGTCAACTGGTTCCGAAGGAAGAGAGGGGGCGACGGGAAATAGGATACGGACCATGGTTCCCTCGCCAACCTTGGAAATTACCTGGATTGTGCCGCCGTGCCCCCGCACGATACCCAACACAGCGGCCATGCCCATGCCACGGCCGATAAACTTGGTGGAAAAGAAGGGATCAAACAGTTTTTCCAACACGCTTTTCTCCATCCCGACTCCATTGTCCTCGATTTCCAGATAGACATAGTGGCCTTCATGGGCGGGAGTTTCCTCACAGCAGGATTCCAGATAGGCCGCATCGGCAAAAACCATGCCGGTACGAATCCAGACCACGCCCCGGTCGGGAATAGCTTCCACCGCGTTCTCGACCAAGTTCTTGAGCAAGAAGCGAAATTCACGGGAATCGGCTTCCAAAACGGGCAAATTCGATGTGAGCGCATATTCAAACTCGATTCGATCGCCGTAGGTTTCTTGGAAGCGCGATTTGAAATGCGTGACAAACAACTCCAAATCAATTTTTTCCACAAAAAAGCGGCCCTTGCCAGAAAAAGCCAATAATTTGCGGGTCAATTTGGCTGCACGCTGGGCGGATTCTTCAATGACACTCAGCGGTTTCCAGAGAGAATGGGAGGGATCCATCTTGGCCATAGCCAAGGAGGCATACCCCATGATTCCAGTCAACAAATTGTTATATTCATGGGCCAGGCCACCTGCCATGCGGCCCAAACTGGCGAGTTTTTGTTCCCGGTGCAGTTGAATCTCCATCCGGCGTCGTTGTTTTTGCATCCGGACAGTCTCGGTGATATCCTGAAAGATCATGGCCACCGCGTTCCCTACCGGGTAGACAACCAGGGTAAAGCAGCGGGGATCCTGCCCTACGCGCAGATTCAAGGTATCGATGCGGGCGGCGTTCCGTTGCAGGGCAACCTTGGATAGAACATCCAGAACCTCTTCGTTCTGTAACGCAGGGAAGACCTGGAAGAGGGATTGTCCCAAGATTTGCCGGCGTTCCATCTGAACCATTCGTTCCGCCAAGGGATTGATTTCCAAAACACCGAAATCGAAGGGTGGGGAGGCGTCGCCATGGATCTCAAGCAGAATGTAGCCTTCCATCATATTCTCGATGAAGGCTTGCAGGTTTCGAGTCAGTTGATTGCGTTCTTCGGTCAAGGAAACATTGTTTTTTTGCAGTTCATCCACCAATACCCAATTGCGATAGCCCACGGTGGAATCCAGCATCAAGTCGAACGCCAGCAGCAGCCCGAACCCCAACAACAGATCAACAAAGTAAAACTCCCCTGTTCCATACTGGATCAAAAAGGCGATCAAAATGAGGCTCAAAAGCCCAAACCAAAGGCCAAAGGTCCCTTGTTTTACCATCCCGTGATACATACTCGCGGCACAGAGGAGGAAAAGGAGGGGGAAAAATCCATCCATCCCCCAGGCAATCCCCACCAGAAGCCAAGGACTGAGGAAGGAAAAAACCTGGCTCCACCGGGAGTCACTGGGCGAGCGCCAATGAAAAATGCTTTCCCCGATCCCCAGGGCAAACAGAACGATCAAGACCCGCAGTTCCCTCTGATGCAACCCATCATTTGCATTCTGTGCATAGAGGACCCAAAACGCCACGATGCAAAAAATCACATACTTAAAGACATCGGAAACAAGAATCAGATAGTGCTTGTCTTTTCGCTCAATGGACCGACCCCACTGCCACAGGAGGAAGTACCAGCCCAATAAGACGGTACCAAACCCAAGCAGGGGCCAGGTGTCTTTATCCCGCACGATGTACAAGGGACCAAACTCCAAATCCAAGGCTTTTCCTGGTGCAAACACAAAACAAAGGTTGTCTACTGCTTGAACATTCAGAACGCCATCTCCTTCCTTGCCTTGGGGTTGATAGAAGGGATTGATTTGCAGTTTTGCCAAGGGAATCGAGAGGGTTTGCCACTGGTTGACACGGGTATAGTTGGCGTGACCACGCCAATCTTCGGGCGGACTTTCCTGCAATTCCGCGGATTCCACCAAACTGAGATCCAATTGGAACGGTTCCTTGGCTTTAATATCCAACAGAATGCGGTCCCCTTCGGCCAAGGTTTGAGGAGAGATCACAAAACCAAATCCGCAATACGAGTTGAACGCTTGCTTGTGCAGGACCAGCCGGAGCGGATGCTGCTTGGTATGGTTGAATGCAAGAAGATGAATCGGCTGTTCCTCGGATGGAGGCTGCTCAGCCCACGTATAGAAAAAGCCGCCGGTTTCATGCCCATCGGAACTGTCGGGACTGACAATATAAATATCATCCACTTGTGATAGCCACACTTGATATAATAAGGCCGCCGCAAAGGCAAGCACAAAAAAGGAACCAATGCAAAAAACCATGGTACGCGAAGAAGAAAGGCGCTTCTTGGCCGAGGGGTTTTTAAAATCTGGAGAACTCATGCTACTAAACCATGGACTTTCTATCTATGCTTCAATTCTATGACTTGGCTATTCTGCAATATAAAGAGGAGCGAAAGATCAGCGATACCGGACAAGAAAGGTAACCATAATGATATCTCACGGGCATAAAACTGCCAAACTTTATTTCAAAAAATAAAGGAATTTATCACATTGATAAAGATTGACATAAAAGCAGTTCATATCATAACAAAAATAATAAAAATAAATAATTATCTCTTATGCTGGAAGCGAACGAATAAACGGCCAAAATTCTGGCTATCCTTTTCTATACGGTGATAGAGGCTTTTAATATGGGGCTGGTCTAAAAACCGGAGAACTCTCTTTTTTAACTGTCCGCTTCCCTTCCCGGGGATAATCTCGACAAGGGGAATTCGTTTTTGGATCGCTTCGTGGATGACCCGATTCAGTTCCGTCTCGATGGTTTGACCCTGATTAAAAAAGTCATGCAGGTCCAGTTTCAGTTTTGCCATGGCTCTATCTTTCAGCTGATGCCCCGTTCATGTCTGTTTAACATGGCATTCGAAAGAATACCTTCTAATCTAAACAAATTTCTGGCATAAAATGAAGCCAAGCAGCGTCATTTTTGATTTTTTGGAAAGAAATCCTATGGATCGCCTTCAATTTGTCCTTCAATACCATCATGAAACCAAACATCATCCCTATCGCTATGCCCGGTCGCTGGGGTATTTGGATTGGGCAAATCAGCCGCATCCGTTCCGGAGTTACGAGGGGGTGGAAAGAAAAGAATTGCCTTTCCCCCCGGATGCCCATCCCATTTCTTATTCTTCGCTTTTCATCCCTGGAGCGGTCCCGGCAAAAAAACTGACCCCCGATTCGCTGGCGGAGTTTTTCCGCCATGCCCTGGGGCTCTCGGCATGGAAAGGAGTGGGCGGTGACCGCTGGGCGTTGCGTGTCAATCCCTCCAGCGGAAACCTGCACCCCACAGAAGGGTACGCGATTCTTGATCCACTTTTTGGTTTATTTGAAAAATCCACCATCGTTCACTATACCCCCCAGACTCATGCGCTAGAAACGCGGGGCGAGTTTCCACCAGGGTTCTCTCTCTGGCCCGAGCAAGGCAGGCAGGCCCAGGGCTTTCTGGTCGGGCTAACCTCCATCCACTGGCGCGAGGCCTGGAAGTATGGGGAACGGGCCTTTCGCTACTGCCAGCACGATACCGGCCATGCCTTGGCAGCGTTGCGGCTATCCGCCGCCCTGCAAGGCTGGGGGATGGAAATCCTGCCTCAATGGTCAACCGAGGATCTCACCGCACTCATGGGTGTGAACCGTCTCGGAGAGATCAACCCGGAGGAGCGGGAAGAACCAGAATGTCTGGCCCTGGTATGGACCACCCCAACAGCGGCGATGGATACAGCGGGACTCCGCGAGAAGATCAAAGCATCCCTGGATCGAATCCGCTGGTATGGCCGAGCAAACCGCTTGAGTGAGGAACACCAGCCATGGCCGCTCATCGATCAAGTCGCCGATGCCACCCGGCAGCCATCTCGCGAGACGCTGGTCAATGCAACCAGGGAGGGAAATTCTACCCCCATCCAATCCGGAGTCAGCGCGAAACGGATTATATTACAGCGCCGCAGCGCCCAGGCATTTGACCCCAATAAAACGCTCACTCTTCGCCAGTGTATCGCCATTCTGGAGAAAGCCCAGCATGGCCCGCACGCTCCCTGGGATTCTCTGTTCTGGCCGCCCCAGATTCATCTGGTTCTCTTTGTCCACCGCGTGCAAGGGTTGGTGCCGGGGATGTATGCGCTGTTACGCTGGGAAGAGGATCCAGACGATTTTCCCCTGGCGTGCCACCCCCACTTTCTGTGGGAACGGCCCAGTTGCATCGATGCCAGCCTTCCCCTCTATTTACTGGAGCCGGGAGATTTTCAGAATTCTGCCGCAGGGATCTCGTGCGGGCAAGCGATTGCGGGGGATAGTTATTTTAGTCTCGGCATGATCGCGCGCTTCACTCCGGCCTTGCAATACCATGGGCCGTGGTTTTACCACTGCCTGTTTTGGGAAGCGGGCCTGATTGGGCAGATGCTGTACCTGGAGGCCGAGCACCAAGGAGCGCGGGGGACCGGGATCGGGTGTTATTTTGATGACGCCATGCACCACATCCTGGGGCTCAAGGATGCGGCCTGGCAAAGCATGTATCATTTCACCATTGGCTATCCATTGCAGGACGAGCGCTTACGCAGCATCCCACCCTATGAGCGCGAAACATTCGATCCATCCCTTTTTCATCCTTTTTCTTAGGATTTGGGTGGCGAACCCCAACGAGAGATCCAAATCAGATCCATTTTCTGGTATACTATTATCCTCAAGGCCTTACAACTTGGGATATCTTATACGGGAGGGGATCGAAACGCGGATACGATGCGCATCGCTTTAATCAATACAAACCGAATACAACCCCCAATCGCCCCGATTGGGCTGGATTACGTTGCCGAAGCCCTGGACGCCGCCGGGCATGAAGTGCATATGCTGGATTTGTGTTGGGAACCGTCTTGGCAAGACGCCATCCCTCGTTTTTTTTCAACCGCCGATTTTGATCTGATTGGGGTAACGTTGCGAAATACCGATGATTGCTTTGCGGCCAGCCAGCACAATTTTTTGCACGAATTCCAACAGATGGTTGTCACCCTGCGCAAAGCGAGCCATGCCCCGATCATTGTGGGCGGCGCGGGATTTTCGGTCATGCCGG
>JAVFAP010000096.1:0-9743 GCA_034002445.1 bacterium
GAATGCATCATCCCCGTGGACGTCAATAAAGTCCTGGTCTCGGTGACGTTGGAGTTCGATCCCAGCATCACCGCCACCGCCGCCTATAATCTCTTCGATATTTGGGCGGGTCCCCTTGGCAGCGTGGATCCGGGTGTCGAGGATTGGCAGTTGTTCTAAGCCAGCCCCACCCTCGGATAGCCCCAAAACATGGAAAGGCGATGGGAGCAATCCCATCGCCTTGTTCTAAACCGATTTGATCCCCCCAGAATTAACCATTCTTTGACAACCAGCCAATCCCACCCTAACACCCCCAGCCTACGATATCCCTGCCATCCCAATTGAGTTGGCTCCCAAAATCCCAATCCAAAATTAACTGGGTTTTTCGAAAAAATCCTATTTACACGAAATATAAATTATGATACGTTAATAAAGATAGAAGTTTTTAACCTGGGAAAGGAGGAAGGAATCATCTAAACAAAGCGGTTTTTCCAAGCCTAAGAAATCTGAATCCCAAACTTATTCCAAGCTGGATAGGAGCAAAAACGTATGAAAAGCAAGAAACTCGTGTTATTTGTGTTGTGTGTCTCGATGTGTTCGTATGCCATGGCGGCGGATCTGTTCTTTGAAAATTTTGATGGCAAAACCACAGCCGATCTGAAAGCGGCTGGCTGGGTGTTCGAAGCGGCCGCAGGAGCAGCGGCAGGCCCCGATGCCCAACTCACTGTCATGTTTGGTGTCCAGGGTACCCGGGAAACCAATCCTCCATCGGAACGCGGGCTCCCCACCACGGGGCAATATATCATTTCGGATGCCGATAAATACGGCGGTGTCGATGGCGATGAAAACGATGTAATTTATTCCGGCATGTCCCATGACGCCATTACCCCAGCCATCAATTGCGCCGGTGCAAACAAAGTCTATCTGAGTGCGGACCTTTCGGTTTGCTTGAACAACAACGGCTCGGCTGTCTTCATGATCGATGTCAAAGCCGGCAGTGGCGATTGGGTCACCAAGGAAGTTCGCGTGGCGCCCGCTCGTTTCCCTGGCGAGGCATTTGCCCATAGTATGACAATTGTTGAAGGGGGCGCTTACACCGCGGTCCCGGGACTCGATGGCAATATGGGTGGTGTTTATGGCCGTTACTGGGTGGATATCTCCGATGTCGCTGCAGGAAAATCGGATGTGAAAGTCCGTTTCCGCCATTACGAACAAGACTGGGATTGGTGGGTCGCGGTGGATAACGTGCGTGTCACCACAACCATGCCGTATGGTTCGGAAACTATCCTCGGCCCCATCAATTTCGCCAATGGCATCCCCTCCACCTGGAGTTATGACAGTGGAGAAGAACAAGAAGGCAACGCCTGGATGGCCTCCGGCGATGAGTATGACACCTATGGCGCATACATGGATAGCATCCGTTATTACCGTAATGACGAAATCAAGGGTGAAAAACGCTATCTGGATGGCAACAGCATCGACCGCCTCGCGGGGGGGAACTATGCGGTCTATCAAGCACTTTCATGGGGTGATCCCGAATTGGAAGGCAACATGGATACACCAGCCATCAATTGCAGCGAGTTCGCGGAAGTGTTCTTCTATGCCTGGATGGAAATGCTGCCGGACACTGGCTTTAACGCCAAGGTTCAGGTGAGCAACGATGGCGGCGCCACCTTCACCGATTTGTTCGACTACAACGCTGGCGCCCTGACCGAAACCCGGGAAGGCTCTTACGCGATGAAACACTACATCCCCGTGCCGGAAGCAGCGAAGAAATCCAATGTCATCTTCCGTTTCAAAGGGATTGGTATCAACACACATGAAACCCAGTGCAGTTTCTTTGCCGTGACCGATGTGACCATCACCGGAAACAAAACCACCCTGGTTGATACGTGGATGATGTTCTAAGTCCTATTCTTCCATGCGATCCTATCGAAAGGGGGCGCTGCTCGCGCCCCCTTTTTGGGTTCATCTCAAATATCGGTAATGCATTTATCGAAGAATTCAGTAATCAAATCTCGCTTCGCCACATCATCCCGCGCCGCCATCGCGGACCGGGGATGCTGGTTGTATTGCCCGGCCATGATATATTGTGGCAGCGGTCCCCACTCCATCACGCCTCGCAGTTTAAAGAATTCCTTCTCGATAATCTGCCATATCGGCCGGATTTTATACTTGGGATTGCGCAAAAAGCCCAGCAGCAGTTCCATCGGGCAGTTTCCGGCACCCCGGCCCATCCCCTGGATGGTGGCGTCGATACGGTTGGCACCATGAATGATCCCCTCGATGGTGTTCGAGAACGCCAGTTGCTGGTTGTTGTGCATGTGCAACCCAATTTCCTTGCCGGTGCCTTCCAGCCCCTTTTTGTACATGAACATCAGGTTGCGAATCTGCTCGGAGTAGAGCGCCCCAAAACTATCCACAATCACCACCGTCCCCACCGGCGAGTTGGCCGCCACATCCAAGGCCTGGATAATCTCCACGTCCTGGGTGGTGGAAATCGCCATGATATTGCAAGTGGTCTCATACCCCAGTTTAGAAAAGTGATGGATCATCTCGACCGCTTCCGATATCTGGTGCGCGTAACAGGCCACCCGTACCAGGTCAATGACGCTTTCGGATTGAGGTAAAAAGCCCTTCTCCCAATCACATTTCCCCCCCGCGTCCGCCATGACCGAAATTTTCAGATCGGTCGGATTATCCCCCACTATCCGGCGGATCGCTTCTTCCTCACAGTGGCGCCACGGGCCGTATTTATCCTTGGAGAAGACTTTGGGCGAATTTTTATAGCCAATCTCCATATAATCGATCCCCGCATCCACACAGGCTTCATACACCGCCTTGACAAACTCATCCGGGAATTGCGAGTCGTTAATCAATCCCCCGTCCCGGATCGTGCAATCCAATACCTTAATGGCAGGACGGTAGGTTATCCATGGGGCCGTTTCTGGCATGGTGTGTCTCCTTTGCGACTGTTTGTGTGTACCATCAACAAAACAATGGAAATAGAATAAGCCCCTAGTGTACCGGCCTGCCAGCCCCGGAACAAGTCCATTTTCTCTTCCCCGGCTGGAGACCAAGGGGACGCAGGGGGTGGATATAGCAGATGGGATGATCTCCATCCCCGCCAGCTCGCTCGAAGCCCAGCCAGCAAGATGTCTTTCAGCCAATGGCAAGACTACGAAGTTTCATGAGGAATGTTCCCTTCCCGCAAGGATTGAGATAACACAATAAACAAACAGTATCATAAGATCAGACAACTGTCACCATTTCATGGGGGAAGTGACCTGGATTTGCCCAAATTCCCCCTGGAAATGGCCCAAATTGGCTAGCCAAGCCCCGTTTCTCCTGCGATTCCTGGCCTGGAATTCACACAAGATCTTCATTTTGCGCTAAGATTTTGCTAGGATAAATAAAGCATGCCGGTATCGTGAAACAACACGTTTCAACTATTCCGGTATGAAACCCAAACCCCAGGCGGACTGTAAGATGAATGGAAACCCATTCTTCCTGTTTTCTTACCTGTCTCACACCTCGAAATCGAGGCCTCGCCTGGGTGTGGTTTCGGATGCGGATTTTCCATGCTTTTTTATTTCATGTAATCAACTGATCCTATTCTATTGGTGCTGTGCTATTCATGCGAATGAACCGAACCTTATTACTTGTCGTCGTCAGCGTCCTGGTCCTGCTCGGGACGCCATTCAGCCAGGGAGACACCCTATGGCTGGATGAAATGGATCTCAGCTACATGACCTGTGGCTGGGAAAAACCGCAAAAAAATGCCTCGATCTTTGGCAAACCGTTGCGCATCAATGGGCAAGCGTTTCCACGTGGGGTGGGGACACATGCACCCAGTGTCTTTCTCGTCGATCTGCATGGAAGCGCCACCCGGTTTACCGCCTATGTCGGCATCGATAATGAAATCCGGCAAACCGTCGCCAGCGTGGAATTCCAGGTGGTGGCGGACAATGAACTGGTTTGGAAAAGCCACGAAATGGGGGTGATTCACGGCCCGACCTTTGTCGATGTGGATTTGACTGGCGTGCAGCAGGTCGCGCTCTATGTGACCGACTATGACGACGGCAGCAACTGCGACCATGCCGATTGGGCCGAGGCAAAATTTGAATACACGGGGAAAAAGCCCACGCCCGTTGCTTACGAAACCCCCAAACCCTACATTTTAACGCCCCCCACGGCACCCGAGCCGCGGATCAATGGGCCAGATGTGGTTGGAGTGCGGCCTGGTTCTACTTTCTTGTTCTCCATCCCGGCCACTGGATTGGGGCCCTTGCAGTATTTCGCGGAGGGACTCCCCAGTGGCTTACGGCTCAATACGTTATCTGGCCACATCTCCGGCCAGGTCACCAAGCCTGGCATCTATGAAGTGGCGCTGACGGTGCGAAACCGCATTGGAGACGCGAAAAAAGTTCTGGAAATTCGGGTTGGTGATGAAATCTGTCTCACCCCGCCCATGGGGTGGAACAGTTGGAACTGCTGGAACACTACTGTGGATGCGGAAAAGATCCTGGACGCCGCCCGCATGATGGTCAAAACCGGCCTGATCCGCCACGGCTGGACCTACATTAATATTGATGACAGTTGGCAGGCGGAACGCGGCGGTGAATTCAACGCGATCCAGGGGAACGAGCGCTTCCCTTCCCTGCAAAACCTCTGCGACGAGATCCACGCGATGGGGCTTAAGGTGGGGATTTACTCCACCCCCTGGAAAACCTCCTTCGCCGGCTTCCCAGGCGGGTCCAGCGATTCCCCCGATGGGGTGTGGGAAAGGCCTGCCCGCCGCCATCTGGGCTGGCAGTTCGGCACGTATTCGTTTGCCGCGCAGGATGTCAAACAATGGACCAAGTGGGGCATCGATTTTCTAAAGTACGATTGGAAAGATATCGATGTGCCTCACGCGGAAGAAATGGCGAATTTACTGAAAACCAGCGGGCGGGATATCGTCTTCAGCCTCTCAAATTCGGCCCCGATCGAAATGGCGACCGAATGGAGCCGCATCGCCAACTCCTGGCGGACCACCGGCGATATCCGGGATAACTGGGGCAGCATCGAACAGATTGGCTTCAGCCAAGGCCCCTGGGCCGACTATGCCCGGCCCGGTCACTGGAATGACGCGGATATGCTCGTGGTGGGAAAGGTGGGCTGGGGCCCGATCTTGCGGGATTCGCGCCTGACACCCGACGAGCAATACCTGCATGTCAGCCTGTGGTGCCTGCTGGCCAGCCCGTTGTTGTTGGGCTGCGATCTAAGCCAGATGGATGATTTTACCCTCAGCCTGCTAACCAACGATGAAGTCCTGGCCGTCAATCAAGACCGCTTGGGGGTGCAGGCGCGTCCGGTGAGAGTGGATGGTAAAAATGAAGTCTGGGCGAAACCCATGTCCGATGGCTCCATCGCGGCTGGATTGTTTAACCGAGGTTATATTTTTGGCAAGCCCAGTGAGATCACTTTACGCTGGAGCGATCTGAATATCCAGGGCCGCTACCGGGTCCGCGATTTGTGGCGTCAAGAAGATTTGGGGATTTTCGATTCGGAATTTACCGCCTCGGTTCCAGTGCATGGAGTGGTCCTGGTCCGCTTGTTTCCCGCATCCTAAATCCATTACAATAAACACCAGGAAGGGACCGCCCTTCGATTATTGATTGTAGGAGAATGCCAAGATGAAAAAAGCATGGTTTTGCAGTATCACACTGGGTCTGTGTCTGAGTATGCTTAGCCCCACTGGATTTGCCGCACCCGAAAAACGTCGGATATCAGTCGATGAATACAAGGATAAAATGAAAGCCGGATGGATTGGGCAGATGGTCGGCGTGGGTTGGGGCGGACCCACGGAGTTCCGCTGGCAAGGGGAGATCATCCCCGAAGATCAAATGCCAGCGTGGGAACCCACTTTGGTCAACCAGTTTGGCCAAGATGATATCTATGTCGAAATGACTTTCATGCGCTCGCTTGAGTTATGCGGTCTGGATGTGGATATCCGGCAAGCGGGGATCGATTTCGCCAACAGCGAATACGCCTTATGGCACGCCAACCGGTATGGCCGGGAGAATCTGCGCAAGGGAATCGCGCCTCCCGATTCCAGCCACCCCCAGTTCAACGCCCATGCGGACGACATCGATTATCAGATCGAAGCCGATTTTTCCGGCTTGATCGCGCCGGGGATGCCCAATGTGGCAATTCAGCTGGGCGAGGTGTTCGGGCGCCTGATGAACTATGGCGATGGGCTCTACGGCGGACAGTTTGTCGGCGGAATGTATGCCGAAGCCTTTTTTGAAACGGATATCCAAAAAATTGTGGAAGCGGGATTGAAATGCATCCCCGCCCAAAGCCAGTATGCCGAATGCATCCGCGATGTCATCCAATGGTATAAGGAAGAACCCAAGGACTGGCAAAAATCGTGGGCAAAAATCGAAGAAAAATACCAAGACAACCCCGATTACCGCAAGTTCTCCTGCTCGGGGACCGAGCCCTTCAACATCGATGCAAAAATCAACGGAGCCTACATCGTCATGGGCCTCCTGTACGGGGAGGGCGATATCGATCAGACCATCCTCATCTCAACCCGCTGCGGACAGGATTCGGACTGCAATCCCTCCAACGCGGCCGGGATTCTGTGCACCACCCTGGGCTTTTCCAACCTGCCGGACCGGTTTACATCCGCCCTGGATGAGAGCAAGCACTTCAGCCACACCGCCTACAATTTTGATCTGTTAATCAAAGTATCCGAAAAACTGGTACGCGACGCGGTCTTGAAGTTCGGCGGGGAAATCGAAACCGATACAGATGGCAAAGAGTGGTATATCATCCCCGTTCAGGAACCACAACCAAGTGAGTTTGTGCAATGCTGGGAACCGGGCCCGATCGCCAACAGCCGCTTCACTCCAGAAGAAATGGAAAAAATCGCGGCGGGCAAAGCCAAGGATTTGACCGAAGCCATGCAGACCTTCGCCCCCGGCTGGGCCTGCAAGGATTGTGGCGAGGATATGGACCCCGGAATGAAGGACGAAGCCCTGGGCAAACAAACCGTGCTGCTGACCCATCCCTTGGATGAAGAGAAGCCCTGTATCCTGACCAAAAAAGTGGAGATTCCCGAAGACAATAAAACCACACTGCATCTGACTGTGGGCCATCATCCCGAAGGCGATTGGCAATTGATCGTCAAGGCGGATGGTGAGGCCTTGTTCAATGAATCCATCGGCGGGGAAGAAGCCTGGCGGGATGTTGCCGTTGACCTGAGTGCGTTTGCCGGGAAAACCATCACTCTGGACCTGCTGAACCAGCCCACAGGCTGGCGTTTTGAAGGGGGCTACTGGGCGCGAATCGAATTGCGCAGTGAATAATTGATCCTCCGTTGTTCCTCAACGCCCGCCAGCGTGCGGGCGTTTTTGTTTTGGGGAGAGATCAACAAAGGAGATCAAAGTGGGTTACAATAGAGATCACCTCGATAGATAACCGGGAGACATCCATGATGTCGTACAACCAAACCGTCTTGATCACCGGCGGAGCCCAGGGGATTGGGAAGGGGATCACCCGCTATCTGCTCCAGCAGGGCTATGCCATCGTGATAGCGGATATCGATCCCGAAGCAGGAAATGAAACCATGGCTGAATACCAAGGCCTGGGTTCCCTTCTGTTTATTCACACCGATATTGCCGATGAAGAGCAGGTCCAATCCGCTTTGGCTCGAACGGAAAAAGAAATGCCGCCTCTTCGCGCGCTGATCAACAACGCCGCACTCGCCAACGCCTGTTCCGGCCCATTGGAGCAACTGCCGCTGGCCTTGTGGAACCGAGTGCTGGCCATCAACCTCACCGGCCCCATGCTGTGCAGCAAGTATGCGGCCCCGGCCCTGCGGCGGACCAAAGGCTCTATCGTCAACATCGCCTCCACCCGCGCCTTGCAATCCGAACCCGATAGCGAAGCCTACGCCGCCAGCAAGGGCGGACTGGTATCCCTGACGCATGCCCTGGCGCTGAGCCTGGGTCCGGAAATCCGGGTGAACTGTATCTCCCCGGGCTGGATCGAAACGCGGGATTGGCAAAAGGCCAGCCGCCGCCGTGATCCTGTATTGTCCCCCGCCGACCATACCCAGCACCCTGGCGGACGGGTAGGTCAGCCTGCGGATATCGCCGCCCTGGCGGCGTTTCTCCTCTCTGACGCCGCAGGATTTATCACCGGGCAAAATTATGTGGTCGATGGGGGGATGACCCGCAAGATGATCTATGTAGAATGACAGGGGATAGTGAGTAGTGGATAGTAGATAAAGGTATAAAGGCGTAGGGGCTTTGGAACCAAGGGTAGGCGTAGAGTGCCGATCCTGGCGTAGGGTGGTTCAACAAAGCACCGATCAGGGCGTAGGGTGGGCTCAAAGCGCCGGTAGGCGCGTAGCCCACCACGGCTGACGTACTGCGTTCCGCTTCCCCAAGGTCTTTCACGCAGTTTTGGTTATTCATAAATACTATATTTACCCTTAAAAACCACATAAAGGAGAAACAAATGAAATCTTGGCGTTGCATGAAATTATTCCTGCTTGGATTGGCCTGCCTGGGCTTGATTCTGCCGATGGCTGGATGGGCTCAGGAGGAGGCGCCGAAAGCGTGCCGGTCCGTCCACCTGTGGTATCCTGTCCCTGAAGGAACCGTGTTTTATAACGAGATGACCGTGCACGAATCGCATACCGGCAGTTATTTTATGGCCTGTGGCTTCTCTCATGGATACTTTGGGATCCAGGAAATTCGCGACAGCAACGACAAAGTCGTCATCTTTTCGGTCTGGGATCCCGGCGATCAAAACGATCCCAACACCGTGCCGGAAGACCGCAAGGTGCAGGTCCTGCACGAGGGTGAGGGAGTCGAAGTCAGCCGGTTTGGCAACGAAGGGACTGGTGGCAAGAGTATGTTCCCCTATGCCTGGAAGGTGGGCGAAACCTATAAGTTCATGGTTCGCGCCAAAACCGATGGCCACCGGACTACCTACGCCGGGTATTTCTACCTGAACGACAAGCAAGAGTGGAAGCACTTGGTCAGTTTCAACACCATCTCCAAGGGAGAACTTTTACGCGGGTATTACTCGTTTGTCGAGGATTTTTGGCGCAATGGTGTCAGCGCCACCCAGGTCCACAAAGCTGCCTATGGCAATGGCTGGGTGCTGACCAAGGACGGCCATTGGGTCTCGCTGACCAAAGCCCGCTTCACCGCCGACCGCAGCACGCTGACTGACAACATTAACGCGGGATTGATGGAAAACGGCCAGTTTTTCCTGCAAACCGGGGGCGAGACGAAGAATGAACTGCCCTTGCAATCAGAAATGAGCCGCTTGCCCTTTGGGCTTCCGCAATTTTAAAATCCGTACCGGAAGGGGGGAGGCTAACCGCCTCTCCCTTTTCTGTTCAGGCAATCTCCTTACCTTCCTGTGTGCAGGAGAAAGAAGGTGGCATGATGGCAAGACACAAAGCGTGGTGGGTGCTGTTCGGCCTGGTAAGCATGGTTTCATGCAGCAGCGCCCAAAAGGACGCGGATGTGGAAGCGTTTTATAATCCGGATCCCCCCGTGCCGGCGGTGGGGCAGGTCTTCACCTACAAGCACTCGGGCCCACAGCCATGGAGTGATGGAAGCACCGACGCCTCTGGCAAGCGCGTTGTGGCGGTCATGGGAAAAACAGCGGACAGCAAACGATGGCGTATCGAAGAGCGCTATGATGCCATCGAGGGAACCCTGGTGGGAGAATATGATGACAAATCCCTGCTG
>JAVFAP010000097.1:0-9716 GCA_034002445.1 bacterium
AACATCAACTACATGAACAACCTTCTGGAAGAGTTTGGCACGATCGCGAACATGCCGAAACTGCAGTTGATCGCTTCCCGTCTGACCGAATACAAGATTGACGGTGTGGCGAACTCCATGTACCGGTCGCTGCAAGGCAAGATTACCGCCAAAACCCTGCGGGTGAATGCGGAAATTTTAGAGGATCGGGTCAAGGAGATGACACCGCCAGCTTCGTTGAAGAAAGTTCACGATAAGGCGATCCGTTCCTTCATGTATTTCCGCAAGGCCGCGGAAGGATTCGAGATTTTCGGCAATGATGAAACCTATGATCTCCGGTTTCGTGACCGTCGGGTCAAGCAATCGTATGATTACTTAGAAAAAACCATCGAAATCAATGGCGATATCTTAGCCGCGATCAACAATCATCGTAAACTGTCACAGTCCGAGAAGTTCTGGCAAGGATTGGATCGCATTCAAGAGAAAATGGAACGGTTTTATTTCTCTTACGAAGCCAAATAAATCTTTCAGGTATGCCTTGTGAGATGGGCAGTACCTATCCCAGATCGGTAAAGGCGTAACAGAGAGAGGATTGTTTATGACGATTATAGATTATGCTGAGATTATCTCGGGTGCCGCATTGGTCGCGTTTGCCGTATATTTCGTCGTGAGTGCGGGGATGTTCAACAAAGAATGAGCATCCCGCGCGCGGCGGAGTATGGAAGCGTAAATTCTTCGAGAAGGACGGATTGGTAGTATGGTTGCTGATGTGCCTGCGGAAATATTGTTTCAACGATTGCAAGAGTTCATCAAACTCTGGGCCAAATATATTGATCTTTTCAACCATGGAGTCGATGGTCATGAGCCGACTATCGAAGAAGAGAAGGAATTCCGGAAACTGCAAGTGGAACTGACGCGGCGTTCGCAATTTCTCTCGCTGGCGGTTCCGAACGGAATCTTCAATCAATGGCCGAAGATCAAAAAATTGCTGGGTGATACGCCTTCGCTGCTGATTCTCAGCAAGGAAGTGCCGATCCAGATTTCCTCGTTTAAAAGCCTTTGGCACGATGTTTCGATTGCCTTGAACCAAAAACAAGGGGCAATTCGGCAGGCGCTGGAGGAGCGGGAATCGAAAAAAGTCCGTAAAAAATAAGAAAAAAAGCCAAGTTAAAAAAAGACTCCCTAAAGGGAGTCTTTTTTTTGCCTGTCTTGCGCGGATGTTATTCTTCAGGAGGGATCTCAAGATCGATATAGTCATCCAGGTGACACTTGGCAAACAGGTTTTTCAGGACGGGGCTGACTTGTACGGTCAGATGGCCCTTGCGTTTATCGATTTCGGCCTTGGCTTTCACGATGACACCAATCCCAAAACTATCGATATATTGGATTTGGGTAAGATCCAAGCGTAAGGTGGTTACCCCTTTCAAGAGGATTTGGTCGATTGTTTCCTGCAAGTGGTTGGCATTGGTAATAATTAAGTCTCCCGCAGAGCGGATGACGCATTCCCCGTTGTGGCATTCTTCTTGAATTTTTAACGAAAGGTTCATGCTTCTATTCCTATGGGGTGTTCTCTCTCTGAGATTATGGGTTTTCTGGATACCCCGCGTAAAGTTCTGGACTTATAAGACCAAAAAAAAGTGAAAATGTCCAGAGAAAAGATTTTGTTTTCCAGAAAATAATGCTTTGTCTATCGCCTGGAATCTAGGATGTCTAGCAGGAGGAGCCCCAATAGGAGGTGGAGGGGAATCCCCATCTGGCTGAAGAGGTCCCAGTCGATGGGGCCCAAGTCCGGGTGCCAGAGGGTGGTCCAAATGAGTCCCGTCAGCGAGGATAGAAAAAGACATTTCTTGAATGGCGAGTCGATCTGCTTGCGCAGCAGGAAGAGGAGCGGCCATTCCAGGGGGATGAACATAACGCCGTAGGGTAAAACCTCGGGCCACCAGAACGGCCAAATGGGAAAGGAGGATTTGAGGTGGAAATAGAACTTGATGTAGGCATGATCCCAGGTAAAAAAAGTGAAATGATGCAGTTTGCTGGTTTTCTCGAACCAGGGCACCAGGCGGGAAAAGTCGAAACTGATGCCCTCCCCGGGGATGAACAGGTTGAGGGCGATGTGAATGGCGAGGTACACGAAGAGGGGGATCGCAAACTCGGCGGGAGAGAATTTTTTGTTTTGAAAAATCAACCATACCAGAGCGGGGAAATAGAAAAAGGCGAGGAAATGGGAGAGGGCCGCCAGGAAGAAAAAGGTCATTGCGGGCCAAAGAGGCCATTTCCCTAAATAAAATTTTTCCGCAGCCCAGAACATTAACACCAAAAAGAGATTGACCCAGGCATAATTTTCAACCAGACCAGCGAATACCAGAAACGAGCCCGAGCCGATGTTGATCAGCAAGAAGAGCGGTCGTTTGCGGATCTGCCAGAACACCTGGATAACCAGGGCTCCCGCGAAGGCGCTGGATACCGATATGGCCTGCCAGGCGGTAAAACCCCAGGGATGCAGCAGCGTGTAGAAAGTCGTTTGAATGAGGGAGGAGAGGGGGGAGTGCATAACGATTTTTCCCCCGCTGATAATCTCGTCGGCGATCCACCCGCCATCCCCGCTATAGGGCAGGAATCGGTCGGCGAAGAGGGTAAAAAAAAGAGTCAGAAGAATCGTGACGGGGATACGCCACAACAAAGAGTGTCCAAACGCGCAAATCGAGGGGGATAACAGCATGGCTTGGTTCCATAAAGGGTTTTGAGTATGGTACCTTCTGGACAAAACCGGGACAAGCAGCGAGCGTCAATTTGCGGACAGAGGTTCCAGCGGTAGGGAGGCGCATGAAAATGTGTTTCCTTCTTGGGGAAACGGGATTACAATAGTTGCATCCTTCCGTTCTTTATGGAATGGAGTGGAGCAGATTGTGTGAAGGGAGATTTTTTATGAAACGGCGGCAGTTTATCAAAACTTCAAGCGCATCGGTGCTGGCGATACCCGGTGCGGTTCAAACCGGCCTGGCGGAAACGAAGGACTTGCTTCCCAAGCGGCCCTTGGGAGAGACAGGGGAGAACCTTTCGATCATCGGTTTCGGTGGAATTATTGTAAGCCGGGTGGAGCAAGATCATGCCAACACAGTGGTGGCGCAGGCGATGGAGAAAGGCATCAATTATTTTGATGTCGCCCCATCCTATGGGGACGCGGAAGATCATCTAGGACCTGCGCTGGAACCGTTCCGGAAGGATGTGTTCTTGGCGTGCAAAACTGCCAAGCGGGATACCGCTGGCGCCGAGGAGGAATTCCACACCTCACTCAAGAAATTGCGGACGGATCATTTTGATCTCTACCAGCTCCACGCCTTGAGCAAGATGGACGATCTAGAAATGGCGATGGCTCCCGGTGGTGCCATGGAATTCATCCAAAAGGCGAAAGAGAAGGGGCTGGTGCGGTATCTTGGCTTTTCGGCCCATTCGGCGGAGGTAGCCCTGGCCGCGATGGAGCAGTTTGATTTTGACACCATTTTATTTCCTTTCAATTATGTAACCTGGCATGAGGGCCAATTTGGGCCACAAGTGATGGCCAAGGCGAAGGAAAAAGGGGTGGCGCGCCTAGCGCTGAAGGGATTGGCGAAAACCACCCGGAAGGCGGGAGATGAGCCGGATCCGTACAAGAAATGCTGGTATGTTCCAATCACCGATGCGGAAGAGGGCGATCTAGCGTTGCGATTCACACTGTCTCTGGATATCACCGCGGCGGTGACGCCAGGGGAAGAAGTCTTTTTGCACCGGGCGGTCGAGATTGCCCAGCGGTATCAGCCCTTGACGGAGGCGGAACAGGCGAAGGTAGAGGATCTGGCCAAAGGAGTGGTTCCCATCTTTACGGCGTGAGCGTGCGCTGGGTAGAAGGGGTGAGAGGGGCCTTCGTGCCCCTTTTGGGCGTGATTGTGAATCGGATAAACGGGGTCGTTTTACCTTGAAATTTGTCCCGTCTCATTTACACTATCAGCATCATTTGGATGGAGAAGACTATGCTGACTGCTCAAGAAAAATTAGTGCAATTGGAAGCGTTGTTAGGCGATATGAAACGGGTTTGCATCGGGTATTCGGGTGGTGTGGATAGTACTTTTTTGGCCAAGGTGGCAACCAATGTCTTGGGAGAAGACGCATTGTGTATCATCGCGGTCAGCGAAAGTTATCCCGAGCATGAACGTTATGAAGCCGAGCAGTTCGCGGCGGAATTGGGTTTGCACACTCTGACGGTGAACACGCATGAAATTGACAATCCCGATTATCGGCGCAACGACTCGATGCGCTGTTATCATTGTAAGAAAGAGATGGTTTCGCATCTCAAGGCGATCGCGGCAGAGCGGCGGATTCCCCATATCTTGATTGGGACCAATTATGACGATCTGGGCGATTACCGGCCAGGGCAGCAGGCCGCGAAAGAGGAAGGGGTGCGCAGCCCCCTGGTGGAAGTCGAAATGACGAAAGATGATATTCGGATTCTGTCCAAGGAAATGAACATTCCAACTTGGAATAAACCCTCGTTTGCGTGCCTTTCTTCGCGCGTACCCTATGGGCAGGCGATCACTCCGGAGATTTTGGGAAAGATTGACCGGGCCGAGTCGCTCTTGCGGGAGTATGGTCTTTCTCAGTTCCGGGTGCGGCATCATGACAACCTGGCGCGGATCGAGGTCTTGCCGGAAGAGATGACGAAGGTTTTGGACCAAGGCGCGGCAATTACATCTGCCCTGAAAGAGATGGGGTATGCGTATGTCACGCTGGACTTGGTGGGGTATCGGACCGGCAGCATGAACGAGGTTTTGCACCAAATCCAAGCCCCCGCCCGCAGGTAATCTGTCTTTCCTGATCGCTGCTGGAGAATTTTGTTCCCGCTTGGGGTGTCCCTGAGCGGGAATTTGTGTTTCCGAGGGAATTGGATTCTCCAATCCTGGAAAAAAGCGGTTCTCCTTGTAAAGTATGAACATCACTATGATTCAATCAGCCTTCCTCGCGGAGAGGCGTATGTCTTTTTTTGGAGATTCTTTATGCCCGATTACATCCCATTGACATTTGGTGTGGAAGGATTGTTTCCTCCCATCCAAATTCCGTCGGTGAAAATCCGTGAAATTTACATGAAATTGGCGGATCCCTGCCGTTTCAGCGAGTTGCGGCAATTGGGAGAAGGGCAGGGGGGACGGCTGGCGGAAAATCATAACCGGCATTTGACCATCACGCCAGACCGGTTTATTTTCCGCGATGAATTTACTCGGGCGGTATTTCCTATGTTTTTAGAAAATACCAGTTTGATCCTGCGGACGATCTGGGAGACCTTACCCATCCCGGTATTGCTACATTGCAAGGTGTTGATTCGCTTGTTGCTGCCCCATTCGGGGCCGGATTCGACGCTGGCGTATTTTACGCAGCGGGTTTTGCACCCGGATTTCGGGGATCTATCCCTCTTTCCACGGCCGGTTTCGGGGTTGGGGTTGCGTCTGGTGTTTCCGCCGACCGCGGAGGAGCGTTCCACGTTTCAACTGCGGGTGGAGCCATATCTGCAGGATCCCAAAATGTTTTTCCTGGAGAATAGCGCCCAGTTTTTTGATCCCGTAACGCATTATAAAGCGATCGAAGAGTTTATGGGAAGGCCAATGATTTTCTCAAGCAGTATGGGGCCGCGTTTATCCAGGGCCATCCCCGGGAGGATAATCGGCTGTAAGCCAGGGCATGACGGTGGCCTATTTCTGACGAAGGTAGTCTGTACGAATTCGGAATTCGTTCTTTTTTGATTTGTATGGCCGATTTCTGTCCCTATTCCGCATGGCTGCTCTGTGTGCGGAGTTTTTTGTGGGAGAGATCGGCTTTCGCTTTTTTGGATGATTTCAGCAGTTCCCGGGCGAAGCGTTTGGAGGCGGCGTTTTCTTCGCCCCCCAGCATGCGGGCGAGTTCGGTTTCTTTTTCTTTGCCTTCCAGATGGCGGACGGAACTGAACATGCGACCGTTGGTTTCGGTTTTGTGGACCTGCAAATTGCGGTCCGCCCGGGAGGCGATCTGCGGCAGGTGAGTGATACAGAGTACCTGCTTGTGCCGCGCGAGGGAAACCAGGCGTTCCGCAACGACATCCGCCGTTTTTCCACCCACACCGACATCGATTTCATCAAAGACCATCATGGGGACTGGATCCGCTCCGCTGAAGACGCATTTCAGCGCCAGCATGATGCGGGAGACTTCCCCGCCCGAGGCGACTTCGCGCAGGGGCCGGGGCGGCCGGTCTGGGATGGTGGTGACCAGGAAATCCACATCATCCGCGCCTTCGGGCCCGAAGGTGACGAGAGTCTCCTGGCCGATATCCAGACCGTGGGCGGTGGTGCGCAGATTGACCTGGATGGTGAAATTCGCTTTTTCCATCCCCAGGCTTTGTAGTTCTTGGGTGACACTGCGGGAGAGGGTTTCGGCGATGGCGACGCGTTCGGCATGCAACGTGAGGCCGTGATCGATCAGCAGGGCACGGGCTTTATCTTCCTGGCGCAAGAGGCGTTCGCGTTCTTCCTCGGTATGCTCGATTTTCTCCAGTTCGGCGGTCAGTTGGTCCTGGTAGTGGAGAATGTCGGGAATGGTGGCACCATACTTGGCTTCGAGATCGCGGATTAAAAAATGACGTTTGTGGAGCTGGTTGAGTTCTTCGGGATCGAACTCCAGGTCCAGGGCGTAGGCTTCCAGTTCGCGGGTGGTTTCGCGTAGCGAGATGGTGGCGCCTTGCCAGGATTCCACCAGGGAGGCGAGGGAGGGATCCAGTTTGAGCATGGTCGCGAGCACGGTTTCCAGGCGGTCCAGTTCATCCAGGATGGAGGGGCGGTCGTGGTCTCCGCTGGTGACGGCTTGCAGGACCAAGTTGCATTTTTCGGCCAAGCGTTCCGCATGCTGGATGACATGAAGGCGGGGTTCGATCTGGGCTTCCTCGTCGGGTTGCAGGGCGGCGGCGGCGATTTCCTCGATCTGAAAACGCAGGGTGGCTTCACGGCGCTTGCGTTCGCGCTCGTCTTCTTCCAGGCTTTGAAGTTCGTGAAGAGTCTGGGTCCAGTAGTTGTAGGCCTCGGTGTATTGCAGCCGGGTGGACTGGTATGCGCCGAACGAGTCCAGGAGGCCGATGTAGCTGCCTTTGTGCAGCAGGGACTGATGGTCATGCTGGCCGTGGAGGTCAATGAGACAATCGCCGGTCTCCTTGAGTTTTTTGAGGAGGCACTGGGTGTTGTTCAGATAAATGCGGCTGCGCCCTTCGGCGGAAAGGCGGCGGTGGATCAGCAAGGTTTCGCCATCGAATGGAATCCCGGCTTCGTCCAGCAAGGCTTGCAGGGCCAGGGCGGTGGGGGTGTGGGGAGAGAGGGCAAATTCTGCCTCGATCAGCGCGTCCTGTTCTGGATCGCGGACGATATCGCTGGAACCCCGCTCCCCCAGCAGCAAACTGAGGGCATCGACGATGATCGATTTTCCCGCGCCGGTCTCACCAGTCAAGACATTCAAACCTCGGTGCAGGCCAATCCGTGTGTCCTCGATCAGTAGAAAATTGGCAATACGTAAAGAGACAAGCATCATGAAACATTCCTAGCAGGAAGTGAACAAACGTTTAGTTGAGGGTATTCTGCCAGGAATTGGGGATTTTGAAAAGGCCAGATGCCCGAATGGACAATTATTTGGGTAACTGGGCCAGGAGCGGATTGGGGGTTTCGGGGGTGAATACGCGGGGGATGTGGGAAGAGGGGCCATTCCGCTTTTGAGAAAGTTGGTTGTATTTGGAAAGAATTTTGTTGGGATAGGTGCGGGGGATAGCTTTTCCTTCCTTCTTTAACTGTTCGAAGCGGTTGGGCCCCATGTTGTAGGCGCAGAAGGCGTCTTCCAGGTTTTTGTAGGTCATCAGCAGTTTGGTGAGGTAGAGGGTGCCGATGCGGATGTTGCCTTCGATCTCCCGGATGTTCTGGGGTTCGGGGAAGGTGTCATCGAGCAGGCCAATCAATTTGGGATTTTCGGCGATCTCCTTGGATAAATGTTTGCCGGTCCCCGGCATAATTTGCATCAATCCATGGGCACCCTGCTCGGAGATGGCGTTGGGCTGGAGAGAGGATTCGGTGTCCATCATGGCGATCAGCAAGAGGGGATCGTGGTTGTATTTCTGGCTTTCCTCATCGACAAACTTGGCAATCTTCCATTTATCGGGTTCGCTGAGGTCAGCGCGGCTGAGTTCGTCAATTGCATTAAATATTTCCACTCTGCGCTCTAATTGTTCTATTTTTTGCTTGTTTTGTTGAAGTGTCCGGTCGCGTTCCTTGATTTGATTTTGCAGATCGATTTCCAGGCGGCGGAATTTTTCGATCTCGTTATCTTTTTTAAAAATCCAATAGATGGATCCACCAGCAAAAGCCATCATGGTGAGAAAAGAAAAGATAAACAAGAGACTCGGGATCTTGATATAACGGTAGGTATGGAGGAACGATCCCCCTGATTTTTTATCTTGTGGCATCATTGTTTTTTTAGTCCTTTTTTGCAAGGTGCAAAGTTTTGTGAATTTTCTGCAATATTGTTTTTCATTTTGCAGAAGGTGTTGATGACAAAACGCTTGCGTATTCAGGGCGTACTCCTGAATTCGTTGCAATATGTGTTCCAAATGTCCCTCAACAAGATGGTGCACAGGTAAGTAAATCAGGGTTACTAACGAAGGTCGTTCTTGGGAGTAACGATAGACCCTTTTGTGTTTCGTCCACAATCGGCAGCACATGGTTGGCGAGCAACGCTGAGAGAACAGATTATAGGGCAGAATGGAAAGAAAAGAAAGTGAAAAAAAAGAGAAAATGAATTTGTGAACTTGTTACAGAGGTAGGCTGGATTTGGCCAATCGGCCGGGAGGGTGAACCGGCCGATTGGATTGATGGTTGCGGTTAAGCGAAAGACTGCGTGGAAAATTATGGGGTGGTGCTGGATTCGTGGCTTTTAATGGTGTTGTAATCGGCGATACGCCAGGCGCCATCTTCGAAGATAAAATCATACTGACGGTGCAGGGTGAGTTCGCGGTCCGGCATTTTATGGATTTCGATGCAGTAGACCGATGATTTGTTGCCATGGGTATTGCAGCCGGAGATTTCGATAATTTTTTTATTGATGGGGCCGATCTTGTGTCGGTCCTGGTATTTCTTCATCCGTTGCAAGACGTATTCGTGGACATCGTCGGTCTTGCGTTTGTTGAGGGGAAAACTCTGGGACAGGCAGAAGAATTCCGATTCAAAGTCTTGCTTGTTCCAGGCATCGACAAAGAGACGGCAGACCTCTTCGACGCGTTTTTGGCGGAGGTTGTCCTTTTTCATGCGGAGTTGGGCGTTGAGGGGAGAATACTCTTCTTCGTTGGCGGATTTTATCCTTTCCAGGGTACGCAGTTGGTTGACTTTGCGCATGAGGTGTTCGACCAACTGATCGTAGATTTCCCGTTCGCGGGTGGTCAAATGTTTTACCGAGTAGTAGAGCATTTTACCCAGTAAGGAGATTTGTTCTTCTTCGGTCAGCAAGCGTTCCATGGTCGTATTTTACGGAGCCGGGGTGGTAGGTGCGGCGCCGTGGTCCCCCTTGATTAGTTATAGCTGGAATTCTCGGGTTATGTCGTCTGTTGTCCCAAAAATGCGATCGCCTCCCGGACTGGTGACGAAGGCTTTGTTCTGCAAGATTTTCAGATCCAACAGGTTGCCGCGTTTGTCGCGGGTCGCATTGGAGGACGC
>JAVFAP010000098.1:0-9713 GCA_034002445.1 bacterium
GTGGAGATGGAACTGCAAAATCAGGTGACACAGGGATTGTTAAAACTATTCGCGGGGCAGAAGAAAGAGATCGAGACCCTGCAAGCCAGCCAGCAGCAAGAAGGGCTCTCGCAGGACTACGTGGACCGGATGGAAGAAACGGTCCAACTGTGGGAGAAGACCCAGGCGGATACGGTGAAAGAACTGCAAACCTCGTATGCTTGGCGGGATCAGTTGGAAACGCGGCGCAGTTTTAAATTCTATAAGCGAGTGATGCGCCTGCTGGGCCGGCCCGTGCTGCCTTGAAGCCGGGTGGGATGCGAGAGGGAAGGATTGGCTTCCATGACGAAATGGAATAGGATGGAGCCATCTTATCTTTGTGTGAAAGGAAGACGCAAATGAAATTAATCCGTACCATGCTGATCTTGGCTGTGATCCTGGCTCCCCTGGCGGTGATGGGGGAGGATGTTGCCCCCTTGACCCAAGCGCCGAAAGGGGATGGCTGGGTTTCGCTGTTTGATGGGCATTCGCTGAATGGCTGGCACACACGGGGAACGCCCAATGACTCGCATCTGATGAGTTGGGTCGCGGTCAATGGGGTGCTGGTGAATGTGCCGCCGACCAAGGATGGCCAGCACGGGATTGACCTCATCAGCGATGTCAAATTGGGAGATCATGAGTTGTATATTGAGTTCATGGTTCCACAGGGGAGCAACAGCGGCGTGTACCTGATCGGCGATTATGAAATTCAGGTCTTCGATAGTTTTGGGGTGGAAAAACCGTCCAAAACGGATGGGGGCGCCATTTACAACAAGATTGCGCCTACGGTGAACGCGACAAAGCCTGCAGGGGCGTGGCAGTGCTACCATGCTATTTTTCATGCGCCCGTCGTCAAGGATGGCGTGGTGGAAAAGCATGCGCGGGTAACCCTCTTCCAGAACGGGGTCAAAGTCATCGATAATCAAGAGATCGTGGGCTTGACGGGTGCGGCGCTGAGTGCCGAGGTGGTGGCGGAAGGGCCGACCTACCTGCAAGGGGACCACGGCCTGGTCTTGTACCGGAATATCTACTGCAAAAAACTGAACTGAGTTTCCACGTACCGGGGGCGGAATGGACTGTCCCCGGTATTTTCATCCTTATAATTACTATTTTTTTAGTAATAGCATGGTTGGAGTATTATCTATCTTAGTGGTGGCTTGTCGGAAGGGGGAGATTGAGATCGGAGGGGGAGGGAGGCGGGCGGGTGGCATAATTTTGATGAAAAGGGAAAGAGTCCTCTTGCGGGGGAGCGGGATTTTTCCTAGGGTGATAGGGACACAGGTCGCGAGGCTCCAAGCGAAAAAAATAGCGAAAAGCCGATGGGCTTGTTGACATGATTCTGGAATAGTGGTATTGTTATTCCACAAAACAGGATGGGGGATGGAACTTTGCAGAGGATGAGTGGATTACCAGATCGATCTGTCCCTTGGTTCTGTTGGGGTATGTTTTCACAGAGCGATGAATCGGATGCAGCACGAGGCGAGTAGAATGAAGACCATTCCGCTGAAACGGTTACGACGAATCGGATTTTTGGGCTCTTTGCTCCTATTGGCGGCGGCGGGCGGATTATTGGTATTGTCCTGGGGAGGGAGCGAGGCGGCCGCCCCAGGGGCGGCGTTGGCGTCTCCACCCCACATTGTGGTGGACAAGGCCCCCATCCGCGGGGAGTTTCGTCCCTTGCGGCTGCGGCGGACCGGGTTCGAATACCGCTGTACGGAGTGTCATCAATCGATTGCGGTGCCCACCCGGCGGCAGAAGCTGGTGGCGGAGCATACCGACCTGGTTTTAAATCATGGGACCAATGATTTTTGTTTGAATTGTCACCATCCTTCCAACCGGGATGTTTATACCGATCATGATGGCCGTGTGATTCCCGCGGAGGAGCCCGCCCGCTTGTGCGGCAAGTGCCATGGTCTGGTGTACCGGGATTGGCTCAATGACGCGCATGGGCGCGCGCAAGGGGGCTGGGATGCGGCGCAGGTGCAGCCATCGCGGCTGCTGTGTATCCAATGCCACGATCCGCACAATCCCAAATTTCCGGCCATGCCGCCCATGCCGGGGCCTGCGGTGCACGAAACGATCAAGTCTGGAGAGACGCATCATGGCGAATAAGCGGAAATCAAAGCAAACCCGAGTCGAGAACCCGGCGGAGCAGCCCCCCGCGCTAGATTTGGCGGCCCCCCTGGAGAGGCGGGATTTTTTGAAAGCCGGGGCTCTGGCCTGTTTGTTTGGCGGGGGCGCGGTGACGGCGATGGCGCCGCTGCGCCATATCAAGACCGAAACCGAACTGGAAGACTGGATGCAGCAGCAGTATGAGCGTCTGACGCCCGAGCAGATCGAGAAAATTTTGCACCGGGTGGAAACACAGATCGAGGCCAAGTATGGGGTGGATGTGAATGTGGAAGATCCCAAGCCCCTTCCGGGTGTGCAGTACGGCTATGCCTTGAACATTGGCCGCTGCATTGGGTGCCGCCGCTGTGTGCATGCCTGTGTGGAAGAGAACAATCAATCCCGCGATCCCGCCATCCAGTACATCCGCGTGCTGGCGATGGAGAAAGGCTCGCTGGATGTGGAAAAATCCGATCATTACTATGATCCCGAAACCGTACCGCAACCGGACAAATATTACATGCCGGTGCAGTGCCACCAATGCGAGAATCCGCCCTGCGTCAAAGCGTGCCCAGTCCGGGCGACGTGGAAGGAAGAGGATGGCATCGTGGTGGTGGATTACAACTGGTGCATCGGGTGCCGCTATTGCGAGGCGGCCTGTCCCTACTGGGCGCGGCGGTTCAATTTCGCGGAGCCGAAATTGGCGAAAGAGGAGATCAATCCCCAGATGGGCTACCTGGGCAACCGGATTCGGCCGCAGGGGACGATGGAAAAATGCACGTTCTGCATCCAGCGGGTGCGGAAGGGGTTGAATCCGGCCTGCATGGAGGCCTGTCCCACCGGCGCCCGGCAGTTCGGCAACCTGGCCGATCCCAACAGTGTGATCCGGTACATCTTGCGGGAAAAGCGGGTGTATGTGTTTAAAGAAGAGGCAGGGACCGTCCCTCGCTTTTATTATTGGTTTGACAAGTAAGTTTCAGGGGACAGCGGGTCCCCTCACCCTAGCATGAGGTTCTGACGTGGCAACTCAACAGAACGGCATTATCAAAGATTATCTGGTCTTCCTTTTCCGGGCCACTCGCCTGAGTTTTCGTGGGGATCTGTTGTTCTATGGCTGGATGACCTTGCTGACGGTGATCACCCTGGTCGGGATGCGCTGTTATAGTTATCAGCTTTTATATGGCCTCAGCACCACGGGGATGACGGATCAGGTCTCGTGGGGGATCTATATTGCCAATTTCACCTTTTTGGTGGGGATGGCGGCCGCGGCGGTGATGCTGGTGATCCCGGCGTATATTTACAAGCGTCATGAACTGCATGATGTGGTGATTTTCGGCGAACTCCTGGCAGTGGCTTCGATCGTCATGTGCCTTCTTTTTGTTACCGTGGACCTGGGGCGGCCGGACCGCTTCTGGCACTTGATCCCTGTGATCGGCCTCTTTAATTTCCCCGTCTCGATGTTGAGTTGGGATGTGGTGGTCTTGAATGGGTACCTGCTGATCAACGTGCATATTTGCGGCTATCTGCTGTACATGAAATACCTGGGCCGCAAACCCAATCCCTGGTTTTACATGCCCTTTGTGCTGCTTTCGATTGCCTGGGCGATCTCCATCCACACGGTAACCGCCTTCTTGTATGTCGGGCTGGTGGGTCGGCCTTTCTGGAACGCGGCGATTGTCGCGCCCCGGTTCTTGGGATCGGCGTTTACGGCGGGGCCCGGGTTCATGATTCTGGCGTTTCAGATTATCCGGAAGACCACCAAGTATCACATTGGGGACGAGGCGCTGCATCTGTTGCGGCAGATTGTCACGGTTTCCCTGTTAGTGAACCTGTTCTTATTGGGCTGCGAGGTGTTCAAGGAATTTTATAGTGCTTCTCTGCATATGAGTAGTGCCAAGTATCTTTTCTTTGGGCTGCATGGGCATGATGCCCTGGTGCCGTGGATCTGGACGGCGCTCACCCTGGAGATGATCGCGGCGATTATTCTGGTGGTTCCCAAGACGGCCAAGCGGTTTTTCTGGCTGAATATTGCCTGTGCCTTTTCGATTATCGGGATTTGGATCGAAAAGGGGCTGGGCTTGATTGTGCCTGGTTTTCTGCCTACTCCGCTGGGTGAGATTGTGGAATATGTCCCGACCTGGAACGAGATCGGGGTGAGTGTGGGGATCTGGGCGATGGGGTTGTTGATTTTCAGCTGGCTGATGCGGCTGGCGATCCCGATCGTGTCTGGGCGGTTTCGCCGCTCCTGAAGCAAATCCAAAAGTGAATGCTTTTGTATAAAAAAATCAGAAAACAAGTATTGGAGGCATCGATCATGCATTCTCTGTTTCGTCTGTTCTTGATGGTATCCATCCCCCTCGCCGGGCTGCCGGCCGCGCACGCGGTCTTTGCGCCAAAGGAGCTCTCGGCGGAGTCGGCCGAGTGTATCGCCTGCCATCAAAAGGAAAGCCAAGCGATCTACGAACAATGGGGAGCCAGCAAACATTTCCGCGCCAATGTGGGCTGTTATGAGTGCCACGTGGCGGAAGAAGGGGATGTCGATGCGTTCCAGCATGATGTCATCATGCCGGATGGGACGGTGAAGAAAGGCAAGTTGATCTCCATCCTGGTAACCCCGCGGGATTGCGCCAAGTGCCACGAGAAGGAAGTGGAAGAATTTGCGGGCTCGCACCACTCCAAAGCGGCGCGGATTTTGGGCTCGTTGGATAATACCCTAGCGGAAGTGGTGGAAGGCAACCGGGGCATGGTGACCATGGGCTTTCCCGATGGCGTTTCAGCGGCCGCGGTGAATGGCTGCTGGCAGTGCCACGGGACCGAGATCAAGGTGTTGAAGGATGGGAGGCTGGACCCTGCCACCTGGCCGAATACCGGGATCGGGCGGATTAACCCGGATGGGAGTGAGGGCTCTTGCTCGGCGTGCCATTCACGCCATGAATTTTCGGCCGCCCAGGCCCGGCAGCCTGATAACTGCGGGAAATGCCACATGGGACCCGACCATCCGCAGATGGAAATTTATAACGAATCCAAGCACGGGATCGCCTTCCGCGCCAATGTAGACTCGATGAATCTGGATAATCCGAAGTGGATTGTCGGCGAGGATTATTCGTCCGCGCCGACCTGCGCGACCTGCCACATGTCGGCGACCCCGAAACAAGCGGTGACGCACGATGTGGGCCGCCGGATTTCGTGGAACAACCGGCCCGCCATTTCGATCCGGCCGGAACTCAGCGATGCCAAAATGGGCCTGCCTGGAGCGAATCTGGACTGGCAAACCCGGCGCGGCAACATGGTGGATGTTTGCCTGAATTGTCATAACGAAAACTTCGTGAACAATTTCTATGTCCAGTATGACAGTTTGATCGAGTTGTATCACGCGAAATTCGCACGGCCCGGTCTGGAATTGATGGAACTGGCCAAGCCGTTATTGAAGCCGGTGGAATTCTCGAACAAGATCGATTTCACCTGGTATGAGATTTGGCATCATGAAGGCCGCCGGGCGCGGCATGGGGCTTCGATGATGGGGCCGGATTACACCCATTGGCATGGGACGTATGAAGTGGCCAAGCATTTTTATGCCAAATTTATCCCCGAACTGGAAGAAGTGATAGAAAAAGGGCAGGCATCGAGCGATCAAGCCAAGGTGGACGCGGCCAATCAGCTGCAAACCCGCCTGGAAGAGATTCTCAACGACCGCAACCATCAGTGGTACATCAATAAGATGGACCCAGCCGAGCAGGAAGAGCGGCAGCGGCGGCAGCGGGAATTCCAACAGCGTTATACCCAATAAAATTGAGATCCATGAGATGTACAAGAGGGGGGCGCTATTGCCCCCCTCTTTGATTAAGCACTACTTATACTCTGTGACTTGGGTCTAGGGGATGGTATAGGATTCGGTAGTGACCTTCATCCCCACGTTTTCGGTGGATGTTTCAAGCGTGAGGCGGCCTCGTTCGACAAGATAAGCCGAGGTTTGCTCTTGGGAGGCCGGTGCGGTGTGTGAACTGGGAACAGAAGACAGATTGAAATACTCCATCTGGAGCGAGCCGCCGGCGTTGATGTGGGTGCAGCCGCTCAAGAGGAAGAGAGAGCCGAGCAAATAGGTATGAAAACGGGGCATGGTTTAAACCTCCATCCGCGCATGTTGCCGATTTTCTTCATCATATCTTAAAACAGAACAATTTCCACATCTTTGAAGGGAGAGAGCGATTCCGGGAACGATGAGGTGGTGGTGCGGGGGAAATCCTCCAGGAGAAGATCGTCTCCATCTTGAAGAGAGCCCAAAAAAACGGTAGGGTAATGCAATCATCCGTGATCCTGCGGAGGGATTTTTTTATAGATGCGCGGCATGGTCCGCAACGAACGAAAGACAGATTGAAAAAAGGAGAATTAAAATGGCGCAAGCGTGTTTTCACTCTAGTGTCGAGGGCGCTCAGCATGGTGCCAAGGGATTGGAAGGATTTTTGGATTTTGCGAAAAAAGCCGGTGCGGCTGGAGCCCAACCCTCCAATTTCATGCTGGATGGCAAGAGTGTCAGCGAAATTAAGGCGGCCTTTGATGCGCGCGGCCTGAAAATCGATGGCGTCTCGATGCATTGCCCCTTCTGGGTTCACACCACCGCGTGGACTTGCAGTCCCTCCATTCGCCCGTTCATTTCCAGCACCCTGGCGAAACAATCGCCGGCGGAGATTGAACAAGCCATGGAAAAATACATCCTGGAAACCATGGATAAATGTGTGGAGCTGGGGATCAAGATTATCCCGATGTTCTGGGGTGTTGCCTTTGGATGGGAACTGGCTTCCGGGTATCCCTGGGGGTTCTGGGCTGGCGGCGATTTCGATCTGATTAAGGAAGGCCAGGAGCGGTTTATAACGAAGACCCAGAGAATCCGGGATCACGCCAACCAATTGGGTGTGTACCTGGCCCATGAAATCCACCCGGGGACCGGGGCGATGTGCGCCGATGATTTCAACATGCTGGTGGATATTTGCGGTGGCGACAAATGCCTGACGGTCAACGTGGATCCCTCGCACTGCTGGGAAGGCGAAGACTGGGAAACCCGCTTTTTGAAAGTGGCGGACCGCTGCTATGGCTGCCATGTCAAGAATCACACGGTACGCAAAAATCTTCCGCTGCGTGCGATGGAACCCAACTGGCCCAAACGCTCGATGCAGTTTACCGACCTGCCTTCCGGCGATATTAACTTGGTCCGTTTTACCGAGTTGATGATTCATGTTGGGTATCCCCAGAAATACTGCCAGGTGATGGGGACCGAAACCGCACCGCTGGTAGTGGAAGCCGAATCCGCGCATCGGGATCTGGACGCCACCAGCGCAGGCGGTGTGAAATACGTGAACGAATGCTTGATCTTCCCCGTCGCTTCCGGTTCCTTTGAAGATGGAATGGGTGCCGACGATTGAGGTTTGGTTTGAACCAGCCGGAAAGGACCACGCCCCTCGGGGCGTGGTTTTTTGTAAAAAAGGGGGGGGTGGAGGAATAAATCGGTTGGATCGAAGAATTTTTTCATTTTCTACTTCCATTTTGGAAAAAGTGGTGTATACTCCTTTCTAAAGCATAGATGATTGATGTACCCGTTTTGCTGTCTCTTGCCATAAACCAATATGATTTGAGAAGCACAATGAAGTACCGTCTCAATATGCAACTCACTCAAATTATATGGAGTAAAAAACATGGCAACTGGCAAAGTAAAATGGTTTAGCGAAACGAAGGGCTTTGGATTCATCGAACAAGATGGCGGCGGCGAATTTTTCGTTCACCACACCGGTATTTCTGGCTCTGGCTTCAAGAATCTGTATGAAGGACAGCGCGTTCAGTTTGATACCGAACCCGGCCCGAAGGGCCCCAAAGCCGTAAACGTCAATAAGTTAGACTAATTGATCTCTTTCGGCAAACCCAGGCCGTTGGCGGAAACGCCAACGGCTTTTTTGCTTTGAGGCGGACCGAATTAAAAAGGGCACGTTTGGAGAAAACGTGCCCTTATCTATTGGATTTTGGCGGCAAAACGGACCCTGGTTTAGAGCAGATCCTGGTAGGTCAGGAAGAGGGCCCGGTAGTACTGCATCAGCCGGATGGGGTCGCTGCTTTCCCCAATTTCCGCGCAACAGTAGCCGGTGAAGCCGATGCGTTGGAGGGACTGGAAGAGCAGGCGGTAGGGGTAACCGTCATCACTGAGATCCTTGAGATGGACCTGGAACATCTTGTGCTCGACCAGGCGGAAATTGGCGTCGAAGCCCTCGCCAGCCAGATCTTCGCTGTTGCAGTTCCAGACGACGCCGACATTGGCGTGATCGGCGAAGTCCATGATGGAACGCATGTGGGGCAGTTGGCAGGTTTCCCGGCCGTGGACTTCCAGCCGGAGCTGAACCCCATGATCCTGGCCGAAGACGGCGAGTTCATGGAGTGATTTGCCAATCTGTTCCAAGGTTTTGTCTTTGGGAACGTTTTCTGGGAAGCCGTTGGGTCTAACCTTGACGGCGGGCGCGCCGACATCCTGGGCGAGGAGGATGTATTCCTTGGTGGCCTCGATATCCTGGCGCAGTTTGGCTTGATCGGGGGTATGGTAATCAAAGGCGCTGCCCAGGGCGATGAGTTCAATGGGGGAGTTGGCGAATTTTTTCTTGACGGCCGCGCGTTCATCTTTGGAGAGGGACACTTCTACCCCATGGGCATGGGTGGTACGCAGTTCCACGCCTTCGAATTTGGTTTTTTCACAATTTGCAAGTAGCGTATCCAGATCCCAATCCTTGGCCAGGTTGTATGTAACGGTGCCCAGCTTCATGGTGGAGGGTTTGGCATAGCGGCTGGGTGCGGCGATGGCCCGGGGTGGGCTCAAAACCAGCGCGCCTGCACCCCAGGCGGCGGTTTGTAAGAGTGTTCTGCGATTCAATTCCATAAGATTCACCTCGATCGATTGCCCTTTTCCTTGTTGTAGCAAATTCTAGAAACAAAAGATAGGGGAGACGAGAGTGGAAAGAATCAATCGGTATCCTCGTCGGGTACGGCCCCGGCGTCATTCCACAGGATTTGTTTCATTTCCTGGAGGGTCATCAAGTTTTTGCGCAGCGAAGCGCCGGTAAACCGAGCGCTGGCTTTGTTGCCTACGAACAATTCTTCATGGGGACTAGCCATCTCATTGCGAACCGAATACATGAGATCCATGTCATTTTTCTTCAACGCTTTGGCTCGTTCGAGGTTGCGCTTTAACCAGTCCAGGTGTTCCTCAGTATCGATCTTGACGAAACTGACGACAATCAGGTTGGAGAGAGCGCAGTAAAAAAGCAACCCGAATTTTTTGGTTTCGATCATCTCGTTGAGGATAAATTGGACATTTTTGGCGCTGGGATCCAACAGGATGGAAAAGTCGCGATGACGGAGGAAGCCGATATGAAAGCGCAGGGCGATCTCGATCAGTTCATTATTTTGGAAATCCAGGTAGCGGAATTTCCAATCCCATTGGGGAAGCACCTTGGGTAAGCGCAGGCCTTCCATGTAATAGGGATCCATGTTGAGGGTAAAGATGGGGATGAAATTGTCGTGGGACTGAGCCAACCCTAGGACGCAATCTTCCA
>JAVFAP010000099.1:0-9699 GCA_034002445.1 bacterium
GCGTATATCATCAATTCCAAAAACCGCGATTCGATGCTGGAGCTGGATATGATGGACTTACCCCAGGGTTCGGGCACGGGCATTGTGTGGGATCACGATGGCCACATCATCACCAATTTTCATGTCATAGAAAATGCCGAATCCATCGATGTCACGTTGTATGACCAAAGCGTATGGCGAGCGCGGTATGTGGGAGGTGATCCGAACACCGATCTGGCGGTGATTCGCGTCGGCGCGCCCCAGAGTCGGTTGCAGCCCATTCTGCTGGGCACCTCGCACGATCTGCAAGTGGGACAAAAAGTTCTGGCGATTGGCAATCCCTTTGGATTGGACACGACCTTGACCACCGGGATTATCAGTGCCGTGGGTCGTTCCATCAAATCTCTCACCCCCCGGCCCATTTATGATGTGATCCAGACAGACGCCGCTATCAATCCCGGCAACTCCGGCGGGCCGCTCTTGGATTCGTATGGACGGCTGATCGGTGTCAACGCCGCCATTGTCAGCAATTCCGGCCGTTCCGAGGGGGTGGGCTTCGCCATCCCCGTCGATACGGTCAACCGGGTCATTCCTGAGTTGATCGCCAACGGGGTGCGTATCCGGCCTTATCTGGGAGTGATTTTGATGCCGGAAACCATGGCCATCCGCTGGCAACAGACTGGAGTCCCGATCATGCGCGTTTTTTCCGATACCCCTGCCGCGGACGCGGGTCTTTCCGGCCTGCGGATGGATCTGGACGGGCGGATCCAGTTGGGGGATATCATCGTGGCTATCGGGGACACCCCGGTGAAGGAGCGAGAAGACGTCTTGCGGATTCTCGACCGTTACCATCCCAACGATTCCATGCCAATCACGGTCCAACGCGGAGAAGAGCAAGTAACCCTGATGGTTCATCTGGGAGCACGCTGACGAGAGAAATCCATGGAATCCCGCAACCCACGATGGCGGAAATGGTTGTTTCGCTGTGCCGAGGGAGGGCTGGGGCTGTTGCTCCTGCTATGGCTGGCCTTCCCCTATCTGATCCATTCGCTCGATCTGGAAACGCGCATCCCGTCGCTGATTGAATCCAGTTTTGGGGGAACATGCACCATCGAGGCCATCCGTTTATCCCGGACCGGGCATGTGGTGCTGACCGGGGTGACGTACCAGACGGAGTTTCGGGACCACCCCCTGCGGATCGAGCTGCAAAGCGCGCAATCGTTTCTGTTCTTTTATACCCGACTGTGGATGGAAGACTTACAAGTGCGGCTGGGGGACAACCCGTTTTGCGTGATCCCTGAAGTGTGGATTTATTATGAGCCCACCGTGGACGATCCGCAGTTGCGCATTTTTGCCAGCCAGGGTACCTTTTACCCTCATGCCATCCCCCCAGCATCCGAAAACCAGGTATCGGGCACCGCGCCGGATCTATCCATGTTGCGCCTTGTGGATTTGCGGGAATGGCGGATTGAATCCCCCGATCTCCCCTTGGATTATCTCTGGTCACTCTCTGCCCGCTTTGCCGAAAAAATTCAATTCAGTTATAAAATTCAACCCACGAATAAAAGAGGGAGTTGGAGCGGCTCGGTTGATCTCTCCCGCGAGGGGTTGCCCCTTTCCGCAACCTCCCGGTTCCAGCGCTTTCCGCTTCTTCTGCCTGCCGCCTGGCCAGCTCAGATCGTGCTGGACGGGACAGCCCAGGCCCAGCCCGTTGAGAGCAGCGGTTACAACCTCGCCCTGATCCTTACCAGCGAAGAATGGAACCTTGGCGTGGCGGGGATGGCCATCGCAGGCGCCAGCCTAGCCTGCCAGGGGAAAGCAACCCTGGATTCAGCGGGGCTGCCGTTGGATTTGGCACTAAACTTGGATCATGGGGTTGGAAGCATACGACAGAACGAGGCGACCTGGGCTATCCCCGCCGGGCATGGCCGGATTGAATCCAGTACGCCGCATCAAACCGTGGATCTGGCCTGGCAAAGCGACAGGGTAGGCGCGATCCACGCCCGGCTTGATCCAAGCGATTGGGCAGGGATTACAGCCACGCTGCGAATGGAGAAGATTCCGCTGGAAGGCCTGCTGCCTATCTTCCCCGAAACCCTGCGCGCGACCTGGCCCTCGGGTGGAGGGATCGTTTCCGCCAGCGCGGCCATCGCACCTGATCCAGAAGGGCAAACTGCCTATGCGGCGTCCTTTCAGATCGAGCAGGGATCATATCAAGAAGAATCACTTGACATCAAAACACCATCCCTGCACGGTTCGATTCAAGGCAGTACCGCCACAGCGACGCTTTCTCTGGCAGTGGAAGACATGGGATTGACGGCGGCGGGCGTATCCATTCATGCGCCAAGTCTCACCATTCAGAGTCTTGCGCGGTTCAATGATCTGATACAGCCCGAAGAAATTCATATCCATACCGAGCATGGCCAAAGCACGGTGGGATGGGGGGAGCAGAATTTTACCATTCCTGGGGGAAAGGGATTCGCGGAATATGCCCTGCCAGTCCCACGCTTAATCGCAACCTGGAGTAGCCCAGAAATCGGTTCGGTGAAGGCGGACTGGTCCTTGACGCCAGGGGAGAAATCCCAGATCACGGTGCAGGTGGGAAAAAAACCCGTAAAGCGCCTTGGGGCGCTTTTGCCCAAGTCCATTCAAGAAGCACTCCCTACCGTTGAAGGGCTAATCACTGCAGAAGGCCGATTGGGGTTTGGGGAAACGGGAATGGAGGGGTACCAGGTGGATTTTAATTTGGAGCCCCTGGAAATTGAAATCGCCGGGAATAGGTTTTCTGAAACGACTTTATCCGGAACCCTGAGCGGAACCCAGAAGAGGCTGGATGCAACCATCCAAGCAGAAACCGCCTGGGCATATCCATTAACGGAAACGCAGACCCTTGCCATCGAGCGGAATCCATTGGAGTTGACCATCCAGTGGGATTTGGAAAAGGGGCAAGGCGTCGTCCAAGGGACCGCGGCAGATCTACCCCCCTTTCATAACATCGAAGCACAATGGGCGACCGGCAATGAGTGGAAGGCGGAGGGGGAATTATCGTTTGAAGAACTGGGGCCCAAACTGGAACAATGGGGATTGACCGGCGGCTTGGAAGGCCTGGAAGGGATGGGAGAAGGCCTTTTGGTGGTCAAAGGGACGGGCGCTCAGGGGCGCGCGGACTTGCACTCCGTCGATATGGCGCTCTTTTCGTTTGCCAGCGAGCCATCGTATGGCCTGCAGATTCGCGACGTCTCCGCCGTCGTACGCTGGGATCCAGCCCAAGGCAGCGCCGCCACCACACTGCACGCGGCAACGCCTTATTTCTCTTACGCCGGGAACGATGTGGAATGGCCAGGGGAAGAGTTTCGACTTGGGTGGGATAAGAAAGACGCGCAACAGACGGTTCAAGTTCACCCTCCCGGGGGTGGGAAGTTGGAAATCCGAACAAATCCAAAGACCGGTACGGATATCCAGATCCAAGATCTGGCGGTGAATTCGGTTGTGGTTCCCTTGCTAACCGAACTTCACTGGGGGCAGGAGCCAGATGAACGCACTTGGGACGCGGGGGGTGAACTGGATGGCGCACTGCGCTGGGTGCAACAAGACAAATCCTCCCTGCAGGGCACACTCACCCTTTCCCGAGGCCGCTTCGCCTATCCAGGCCCGCCGTATATTCAAACCGAGGATGTCTTGATTTCGTTCCCGCTGCATTACCCGGTGCCCCCCGATCCCTCGCCCAGCAGGGCTGTTCAATTCAAGATAGGCAAGATCGCGCTGCGGGATGAGCAATTTTCCGCCGTGGAGTTCGTGATTCCCTACACCGCCGAGGAAATTAGCTTACCGGATGTAACCATGCCTGTCTTCAAGGGTGCGGTCCGCTTAGAGTCGGTCCGGGTGCGGGGCTGGCAAAGCCAACCGGTCGAGATGACCGGAAGCATCGGCTTGGACCAGTTAGCCCTGCCAGCCCTGAACCAGGTTTTGCCGGTGTTTCCCGAAGAAGGAGCGCTGTCCGGGAAAATCAGCGATCTGCTGATTTCCAGCGACGTCATGCAAGCGACCGGTGCGCTGCAACTCTCAGTGTTTGGCGGCACGATGGGGATTGGCGAAGTCTCGGTCCGCTATCCATTTTCCCCCCTGCGGACCATCGGGGTGGATGTCGATCTGGAAAAGATCGATCTCAACCAATTGACAGATTATTTTCAATTTGGTTCCATGAGCGGGACGATCAGCGGACATATGCATGATCTTCTCTTCACGGTCCCCTCGGCTGGATCGGGCGAATTGCCGCTGCCGATGCGGTTCGATATAGAAATCCATAGCGATATGAAGGGGAACGGCAGCATCAACCGGGAAGCCCTGGCCAAGATTGTCGACTTGGGGCAGACATCGGGTTTCGCCAAATCCATGCTGGACCGGGAGAAATATCAATTCGCCCGCTTGGGATTGCGCGCGGAACTGGATGGAGATTCGCTTCAACTCTACGGGAATTTGAAAAATAACTATTTTTTGGAGCCCTCCGGCGGCTGGTTCACCAACAAGGTGGCCATCATGCTGGGGAACCCCAAACAGATTCTCTCTTTTTCCGCGTTTTGGGAACGCTTGTTAGGCCAAATCGACCGGTTCAAAACAGGGACTGGAGCGCCGGATGTGAAAGTGGAGTGACATTATTGAACTTTAAAATTGAGAAATTCCTTTTCAACTCTTGAATCAACCCATTCATATATTATGATTCGCATATCAGAATACGAGTATTACAAAAGAGGGTGTAATGAAGGGCCGTGAGAGCGGGATGCCAGAGCAAGGCTATTGGGAGAGTTTTTTCGATGCGGACAAACTCTTCGATGCCTTATTTTGCGGGCATGTACTCGAAGGGGATTTGGCTGAATTTGGCACAGGGTATGGGACATTTACAATCCCCGCGTCCCGAAGAACCGCAGGAACGGTTTATAGTTTCGAAATTGAACCAGACCTTGCGGCCCTCGTAACGGCATTATGCCAAAAAGAGGGACTCGGTCATGTTCGAGTGATTTCGCGTGATTTTGTGGACCAGGGAACCGGACTTTCTGCCGAATCGATTCAACACGCCCTGCTTTTCAATATCTTACATATAGAGAATCCAGTGGATTTGTTACGGGAAGCGTTCCGGATTCTGCGGCCTGGAGGCGTGGCGTCCATCATTCATTGGCGGCAGGATATCCCCACACCACGGGGCCCTTCTTTATCTATCCGGCCCAGTGCGGCACAGTGTATCGCATGGGCAAAGGAGGCCGGTTTTTACCAAGCCGATCCGATCGATATTGCCGACGCTTGCCCGTTTCACTATGGGGTTCTTTTAACCCGATCCTAATTTCAAACAAGAAAGGTGTTTTTCGCATGAAAATTCTAATACTTTTTAACCGGGAGCCGTATGACAACACGGATGTCACATGGAATGGGTTACGTTTGGCAGGGAAACTCGTGGAATCGGGGGAATGCGTCCGTATTTTTTTGATGAACGATTCGGTTGATATGGCCCGCGACGTGAGCAAGCCGCCAGAAAATTACGACCAAGATTTATCTCTCATGCTCAAAGACATAATTGCAAAAGGCGTGGAAGTTAAAGTGTGTGGAACCTGCATGGCACGCTGTGGAATCTACAAAAATCATCCGTATTTTGAAGGCGCAGCCAAATCGACCATGGCTGATTTGGCCCATTGGGTTGTGGATAGCGACAAAGTACTCGCCTTTTAATTATAGATAACGAGGGTTTAGTCATTGAACAGCGTGGACCATATCGAGCAGCAAGACCATATTTATCAAGACAAAAAGCAGTTTGAGGTTTGGGCATCGTACCTGCGGGTCCTTGCCCATCCGACCCGCCTCGCTATTTTGGATGCCTTGAAAGATGGAACTCAATGTGTCAATGACGTGTGCGAACTGCTCCAGCGACCCCAGCCCAACCTATCCCAACACCTTGCCATTTTAAGGCGGGAAGGGATTGTCCGTTACCGGGAAGAGGGGAAGAAGAGGTGCTATTACCTGGCAGATCCATCATCAATCCAAACTTTACTTCAGACTCTTCGAGACGGAAAGATCATTACATCTTTCTGAAAACCAGAGAGAGATTTTCGGGGCGGGGACCGAATCCCCCACTCAAACGATAAGATGATCCCGCAAGCACCGCAACATGTCCTCTACACTCGGTTGGAAATGGAGAAGTTTCATTTGACCCTCCCCTATTTCTGTGTAGGGCGTTATTTGAGAGAGAGCGTTTTTTAAAGCATCCCCAACAACGACGACGGGCTTGTGCCAGCCGGTCGCAGCCAAATTCCAGGCCACGAAGAGTTCGGCCAGGGTTCCGATGCCACCATCGAGGACAACATAGCCATCGGCGAGCCGCATCAAGGTGGTGATCCGCTCCAGCAGATCCGTGGTTTCGATCATTTGGGTCAGGTAGGGATTGGGGGTGCGGTGGCGGAAGGCGCCACTCGTTACCCCGATCACTTGGCCTTGGGCGTCATGGGCGCCCCGGCTGGCGGCTTCCATCACCCCGCCATAGCCCCCATTGCAGATGGCAAATCCTGCCAAGGCGAGTTGATACCCGGCTTGATAGGCCTGGGCCGCCTGAGGTGAATCCGGCGCGACCACGGCGCTGCCGAAGATCGCGATCGTCTTGGTGCATCGCGTCATTGAATCTGATTCCTTTTCTTATTGCCGATGGGAACTGCCTGAATTTGCAAATTATGCAGGGAATTTGCCTCGCGACCAAGGCGGAGAAGAGGGGGAATTGAATACCAGCAGAGAGATGGAAAACAAGTGTGAATTCTTGCCATTCGATCTTAACCTGGATAGAATACAGAAAAAGACGAATAAATATAAAAAATAATAAAATTCTATATTATTGGAGAATGGTTTCATGCCGAAATTAAAGATTCGGACCTATGGTGAAGAGGTTCTTCGGAAAAAAGCCAAAGTCATCAAAAGTTATGACGAAAAGTTGCATGAGTTGGTCGATAGCATGTTTAAAGTGATGTATGAATCCAGCGGGGTAGGGTTGGCCGCGCCCCAGGTGGGGGTCTCGCGGAAATTGATTGTCGTCGACACCACCGAGCCAGGGGAAAAGTTCGCGCTGGCCAATCCCAAAATCATCTGGAAAAACGACCAGTACGAGACGATGAAGGAAGGGTGCCTTTCGATCCCAGGGGTGGAAGGCGATGTTCCACGGGCGACGAAGATTAAAATCAAAGGTAATGATCCCCGCACGGGAAAAGAAATCGTGATCGAGGCAGAAGATTTCCTGGCCCGGGTATTTCAGCATGAGATCGATCATCTGGAGGGTGTGCTGTTTGTCGACCGCTTGCGGGATTACGATAAAGCCACCATCCGCCGTGCGTTGGAAGAAATGGCGGCGGCTTGATGATCCGGTGCATCTTCATGGGCACCCCCGCCTTCGCGCTGCCCACCCTGACCGCGCTCTTCGCATCGCCCGCGATCGAGGTTACCGGCGTACTGACCCAACCAGACCGGCCGGCGGGGCGAGGGAAAAAGCAGACGCCCCCACCAGTCAAGGAGATTTCCTTGACAAAGCGAATCGATGTTTTGCAGCCGGAATCGCTGAAAGATCCAGAGGTACTGCCTTGGCTAGCGCGGCAGAATGCGGATTGTATTGTCGTGGTGGCGTATGGCGGGTTTGTCCCCAAGGCCATCCGCAACCTGACCCCGTTTGGCTGTATCAACCTCCACCCTTCCCTGCTGCCCCGGTACCGGGGCGCGGCGCCGATGCAATGGGCGATCCTCAATGGCGACACGGTGACAGGCAACTCCACCATGTATCTGGCCGCGGGGTGGGATGATGGCGATCTGATTTATCAGGAAAAAGAGTCTATTCTACCGGACGATGATTATGGTTCGCTTTCCGAGCGGTTGGCGCACAAGGGGGGGGCGCTGATTGTGAAAAGTTTGGTGGATATCGCCGCGGGGACCGCCCCCCGCGTTCCCCAGCCGCACGAAGGGATCGTCATGGCGCCGATGATCTCCAATGAGCAATGCCGGATCGACTGGAGCCAGCCATGCCAGACCATTTTTAATCATGTGCGGGGGCTGACACCGATCCCCGGCGCGTTTACGATGTACGGGGACGAGCGCTGGAAAATCAGCAAGACGGAGATTCTGAAACAGGCCTCCGAAACCGAGCCGGGTACGATTTTGACCACGGAATTCAACACCATCCGGGTCGCGGCGGGCGATGGGGTCATCGAGATTCTGGAATTGCAGCCAGCCGGCAAACGAAAAATGGCAGCGGCTGATTTCCTGCGTGGTGTCCGCGATCTTACGGGAAAGTTGTCATAATCCTGCATGAATGCCGTTCCTACGCCGCTCCAAAGGGATCTTGGAATCCACGGAATTTTTCTTGTTTTCCAATTTGGCATCCTTTCCTTGGCGGGGGCCCAATCAGGCGGCCCCACGCCTTTTTATCTGTTCCCTTTCTTGATTGTACTGGGTGGGCTGACGCTTTACCGCCAGTCTGAAGCCGCTCCCCGTTTTGGTTTCTCTCTCATTTGGCTCCCCACCGCCATCGCGATCCTGACCGCGTTATTTTGTCTATTGAACGAAATGAAAGGGGTGTTTTGGGGATTCCGTGTGCCGGGGATGTTCCCCATCTGGGTGCGGGTCGTGTGGGTGCAGGGGATGCTGCTACTGCTCCACCCTCCGATTTTTCCCCCGGTTCAATCCTTCATTCACAACATCGCCTGCCGGTTGCACCAGCGTGGCTATGGAGGCTGGAAGGTGCTCCTGCCGCTGGCGGCTGTCGCGATGGGGATGTGGCTGCTGCGTAGCCAGAATGTGTACTCGGACGGGTATGACTGGATTCAGCACAGTTTTGTGCCGGGCAACTGGACGCGTTACCTGCGGGAGCCGCTTTCGGTCCTGCTTCTGCGCGTCAGCGTGGTCGTTACCGGGTGGGAACCATATCTGGCGATCACAGTGGTGATGATCGGGGCGGGGCTGATTACTTTTATTCTAATGGCCCGGATCGTCCGCTTCGCCCTGCCTCCGCCCTACGCCGGTTTTACCTACGCACTGCTTGTCTCCAGTGCAGGATTTACCCAGTTGTTTTTTGGCAATATCGAAATTTATGGGCTGCTACAGTTGGGGACGGCTTGCTTTATCCATGCCGTGTTCCGGTATTGGCAGGATGATTGGGCGGCATGGCGGGTGGGTGCGGCCTATGCCTTGCTGCTGTGCCTGCACCTCTCCGCCGCCTGGTGGGGGCTGTGTTTTTTGGCTATCCCGCTGGTCAAACGGTACTCCCAGGAGAAGCCGGTTTGCGTGACTTGGGATAGTGTCCAGATGAGTTTGACCACAGCAGGTTTGGGGGTTCTTTTCGCGCTGTATATCGCTTCGGTAGGGCACGATGGCAGTCTGGTGCAACTCTGGCGTCATTTCACGAGTGTGCAGGTGCTGTACGTAGGATCGGACGCGGCGATGTTTCACCCTTGGCAGACCTACCTGACCGGTGCCTATTATCTTACCCAGATCAATGAGTTTTTCTTTTTGATGCCGGGGCTTTTTGTGCTTCTCCCGGTCATCCTAGCGGCATGGAAACACCGAGGCAGGGTCACGCTTCAGCAGGCCTGGTTTCTGGCGATGGCTGGGTTTTATTGTCTCTACGCCTTGGTCTGGCATGCCGACCGGCCCATCGTCAAGGATTGGGACTTGTTTTCCGGGCTGACCATTCCCATGGCGCTCTCG
>JAVFAP010000100.1:0-9594 GCA_034002445.1 bacterium
GCGCAGCAGATTTTTGGCATGCCTTCCCAATTCATGGTGATCGGGTCCGACCCGATCGTGACGGTGTTTGATTTTGGTATTTCTTACGCGGCGGTGATCTCGCTGGCGGTCGCAGGGGTAGGTGCGCTGTTTCTCGCCCGGTCCCGCTTTGGCCGCTATGTGCTGGCCATCGGGGGAAACCGCCAGGCCTCGTATCTTTCGGGCTTGCCGGTCCAGCGGACGCGGATGCAGGTGTTTGTTGTTTCTGGCCTGTGTGTCGCGATCGCGGCGGTTTTGCTGACGTCCCGTTTGTTTATCGGCGATCCGAACGCGGGCGAAGGGTATGAACTCAACGCCATCGCCGCCGTGATTATCGGGGGAACCAGTCTGTTTGGGGGCAAGGGCACGGTGCTGGGGACGCTGTTCGGGGCACTGATCATCGGTGTCCTGCAGAATGGGCTGGATTTGCTGAGTGTCAACGATCATCTCAAGCAAATTGTCATTGGCTCTATCATTATTTTCGCTGTTCTTTTAGACTATTACCGCAGAAAATTTTCGGATGCCCGGAACTGACCGGGGAGAAACGATACCCTCGAAGAAGGATTTGGAGGATAGACTGTGGATCGACGTGATGCGTTAAAAAGCATGGGTTTGTTAGCAGGGTCCTTGTTAACCCAGCAACTTTGGGCCAAGGATTTTAAGATCGCGCTGGTGATGAAGGCGCTCTCCAATCCCTTCTTCAGCACCATGGAAGCGGGCGCCAAGGAGGAAGCCAAAAAGCTGGGGGTGGAGTTGCTGGTCCAAGGGACCAATAAAGAAACCGATATCGCCCAGCAAGTGAATATTGTCGAAAACTTCATCACGCGGCGGGTTGACGCGATTGTGATCGCTCCGGCCAGTTCCACCGGTCTGGTGCCCGCGTTGTTCCGTGCTCAAAAACAGGGCATCTATGTGGTGAATATCGATAATCCCCTCGATGAAGCGGCCAAGAAGCAGATTGGCTTGGCATGCCCCTTTGTGGGTTCGGACAACGCCTTGGGGGCGTCGCTGGCGGCGCATGACCTGGTCGCGGCGATGGGCGGGAAGGGCGAGGTAGCCATTCTGGAAGGGATTCCAGGGGTGATGAACGCCGAACTGCGGAAACAAGGGGCGAAGCGGGTTTTCGAGGCCGAGCCGGGCATCAAAGTGGTGGCGTCGAAGACGGCGGAGTGGGAAGTGGAGAAGGGCTTCCAGGTCTTCACCAATATCCTCACCGCCAATCCTGGGATCGCCGGGCTCTTTGCCGCCAATGATAACATGGCACTGGGGGCTTTGCGGGCGATTGATATCGCGGGCAAGACCGGGCAGATCAAGGTGGTTTCGTATGATAATCTCAAGACCGCCCAAGAAGCGATTCTGGCCGGAAAACTGGTCTCTACCATTGAACAGCATCCCGAATTGATGGGCGCTTATGGTGTGCGCGCGGCGCTGGATCATCTCAATGGCAAAGAGGTTCCGGAAAAGATTGTCACTCCCTTGGATGTCATCGATTACCGCTATCTTCATTTCAATAAATAATTGAATTCCTTAGGTACCCCTGTGGTTTTCTCCGGTTTCTGGGAAGGATGGATCCATGAAAAAAATCTATGTGATTGGCAGTTCCAACACCGATATGGTGGTGAAATGCGATCGCCTGCCCCGTCCCGGCGAAACGGTGGTTGGCGGTGTCTTCTATCAGGTCCATGGGGGCAAGGGCGCCAACCAGGCGGTGGCTGCGGCCCGGATGGGCGGGAACGTCCACTTTTTCTGCCGGGTGGGCGACGACGCCAATGGGCAAGCCAGTTTGCAGGCCTATAAGAAGGAAGGGATCGATATCCGGTATATTCGGATCAAGGAAGGTGGGCAATCGGGTGTCGCGCTGATCATGGTGGATGAACAGGGGGAAAACAGCATCGCGGTCGCCTCTGGCGTCAATGCGGACATGAAGCCGGCCGATATCGACCCCCTCACCGCCTTGCTGATGCCGGGGGATGTGGTGTTGCTGCAACTGGAGATTCCCTTGGAGACGGTGGCCCATGCGGCCGCCGTGGGGCGAAAGCAGGGCGCGATGGTGGTGTTGGACCCGGCCCCTGTTCCGCGCCAATCCCTGCCGGATGCGTTGCTGGCCCATGTCGATTTTCTGTTGCCCAATGAACATGAGGCGGCGGCGCTGACCGGGACCGATGCGTCCACCCAGGCCATCGCGGATTTCATGCAGGCGAAAAGGATCAAAAATGTCATCCTGACCGCCGGGGCTCGGGGGTGTGTGTGGATATCGGAACACCAGACCCAAGCTTATCCCGCCTTCAAAGTCCAGGCACTCGATTCCACCGCCGCTGGGGATGCGTTTGCCGGATCTTTTGCCGTGGCCTTGTCAGAAGGCATGGAAACCCAAGCCGCGATTCAATTCGCCCAGAAGGCAGCGGCTCTTTCTGTCATCCGGATGGGGGCGCAGCCCTCGCTGCCAACCCGGGCGGAAATGGAGGCGTTCACGGGCGCCTGATGACTTTTCTCATCCTGCCTCCGCCCATTCGCCCATGGTTCATCTTTCCATGAGCGGGATTGCAACCTATGCGTCTCCGGTTCGGATTTGGCTGACCCAGACCCTTTCACGCCAGGCGATGCTGGCGTGGGGTGTGGTTGGTTTTGGGCTTTTTTTCGTGGTTTATCAGAAAGTCGTGCTGTTGCAATGGGATTTCGCGGTCTATTATACCGCCGCAAAAGCCTTGGCCGAGGGTGGGGCACCCTATGATCCATCCCACTTACTCTCTGTGGCGAAGGAGGAGGGGGGAAATCCTTACGGGGGCTTACCCTTTTTATACATGCCCCTCTTCGCCCGTTTGCTGTACCCCCTAACGTGGTTATCTTTCCTGGACGCGGCGTGGGTTTGGTTCTGCCTAAAATGCCTGGCCTTGGAGTTCATCCTTGCCGCCACCGTGTTTCTGATCCCCTTGCCCAGAACCCTTTGGAGTTGGGGGCTTTTGCATGGCGCCGCGCTCGGCTTTGCCCCATTCAGCCATGATTTGACGACGGGAAACATAGCGATCTTTGAATTCGCCTTTCTTATGGGCTTTTTTTGGGCTTGGCGCAGTGGCTATGCATGGCTTGCGGGGGCGGCGTTGCTGGTGTTTTCCATACCCAAGGGCTTCCCCTTGCTTTGGGGTGTGTATCCCTATGCCCTGCGCCAAAAGCGGCTGTTAGGGTGGATTGGCGGCTGGATTGGGGTTGGGGTGGGTCTGGCGTGCTTGGACTGGCACTCCACTTCGCAATGGTGGGCATTTTATCGGGGGCCGGAATGGGCCATGCTGTGGGATGACATGGTGCAGGGGTATTTTAATTGTTCCTCGACCAGTGTGATTCTGCGGATTTTTACCGAAACCTATTTAACTCATCCCCTTTTGCCCTTTCCCGCGGTGACTCCGGTTTTGATCCCCCTGATCCCTGTGAGTATTCTGGCCTTGATGGCTTGGGCGGTCCAAAAGGAAAGCCAAAGGGAGGGATTTTATCCAACCCAAGCCTCGGTGATCGCCCTGTTGCTCCCTGGTTTTTTGTTGTTACCACCCCGGCTGGCGGGGTATTCCCTGAGTTTGGTCTATTTTACGCTTATTTATTGTGTGGTTTCAGCCTGGCGAGGTAAGCGATGGGGAGTGTTTGCCTTAATAGGGCTCGGGATGGGGCTGATCCAAATCCATCTTCCTCCCGATCATCTGCCGCTGGGCTGGCCCCAACTTCTGATTGATAAAGACTTTTGGGGGTTGCTTATCCTGTTTTTCACGGCATGGATACTGAGCAGGGCTCCACAAAAATCCAAGAGCGCCCCTTAAGGAATTGAGAAAGTTGCCGATATTATAAGTAAAATTATGGTGCTTTGGTCTGGGCCTTATCCAAGGCAAAAGCCAAATCATTTTAATGGCGTCGAGATGGATGATTTCGGCTGTTTTTAGAAAAATTCTCAAGATTCGATAAATTCTGCCGATAATCGCCGTAAACGGATAGTGGTTTTGTTATCCGGGCTATAAGGTACACTATGATAATGGTATTTTTAAACAGGGTTAAAAGGACTTGATGTCCCGGGTGGGATGAAGGGAGACGAAACATGGTTGATATAGTCGGCTTAGGTTCTGCGACACACCAGCCTAACCGGATATCCGACCGCCCGGCAGCGAAAGGAAGTGCGGCGAAGGGCAAAGATTCTGTCTCGGTCTCTGCTGGCGACCGGATTGAAATTTCTGCGGGGCGTAAGGAAGCGGACGCGGTGAATCGTTTGGTGCAAATGGCTCAATCCGAGCCAGAGGTTCGGGCGGAAGCGGTGGCCCGGGCCAAAGAAAAGTTAGCTAACGGAGAGTATGAGGGGATCGAAGTGTCCCGCGCAACAGCAAAGAAGATTCTCGGCATCGGCTGACTCGTTTACTCTACAATAATCCGTTCTCATACCCCCTGGATAGGCATTCAGGGGGTATGTTTATTTTACCCCCGTTGCCAAAGCGGGAGGGGCTCGATTAAATAGAGATCAGGCACAGGGGAATTTCATAGAATCCAAGCGAGTTGTGTTTGTTATGTGCGGAATAACCGGTTTTATTAACAGCCATGCGGACCAAACGGCGGATGCCTTGCGTCCGGCGATTCTGGCCATGACTGAGGCACTGGCCCACCGCGGCCCGGATGACGCCGGATACTGGATCGATCCGGCACAAGCCATCGCCCTGGGACATCGGCGCTTAGCGATCCTCGATCTCAGTCCCGAAGGGCATCAGCCGATGCACTCGGCCTCCGGCCGATTTGTCATGGTCTACAACGGCGAAATCTTCAATTATCGAACAATCCGGGATGAACTGATCCAGAGAGGGTATTCGTTTCGTGGCGGTTCCGATACCGAAGTGATGTTGGCGGCGTTCGAAGAATGGGGCGTGATGGCTGTCCCGCGCTTTATTGGTATGTTTGCCCTGGCGTTGGTGGACAGGCAGAGCCAGGTAGTTCATTTAATCCGCGACCGTCTGGGAATCAAACCATTGTACTATGGCTGGGTGGAGGGGGGCTTCGTGTTTGGGTCTGAAATCAAACCCTTGCGGCGGCATCCTGGGTGGAATGCCGCGATCAGCCGGGACGCGCTCGCCTCGTATTTTCAATACAACTATATTTCGGCGCCGCACAGCATCTATCAGGGGATTTATAAACTGCCGCCTGGCTGCGTGCTCACTCTACCTTTGACCGAGAAACTCCATCGGGAAGGTTTCTCTCCCTACCCCCATGATCCCCAGGCCCCATGTTGCCCCACGGCTTACTGGTCGGTCCAGGATTTTTTTCTCCATGGTGCCAACCGGCCGTTCGCAGGGAATCCGGAGGAGGCGGCGGATGAACTGGAAGCGCTCCTGGCGGATGCGGTTTCGTTACGCATGCTTTCGGATCGGCCGATCGGGGCGTTTTTATCCGGGGGGATCGATTCTTCGCTCATTGTCGCATTGATGCAACGTGCCTCTTCCCAGCCAGTGCGAACCTTCACGATTGGGTTTGAGGAAGGCTATTACAACGAGGCACAATACGCCCAAGAAGTCGCGTCGCATCTGGGGACCGACCATACCACCATGATGGTGACGCCCCAGGATGCGTTGGACAGCATTCCGCTTCTTCCCCAGTTTTATGATGAACCATTCGCGGATTCTTCCCAGGTGCCCAGCTATCTGCTGTGCAAAGAGACGCGCCAGTTCGTGACGGTTGCGCTGTCCGGCGATGGGGGGGATGAGATCTTTGCGGGGTATAACCGTTATCGATTTCTGCCCAAAATTTGGCAGACCGTCCGCTGGATGCCGTATTCGGCTCGGCGGGCGCTGAGTTGGCCATTGATGAATATGCCACGGGCTCAATGTGAAGCCGCTGCTCAGTGGCTGGGGCGTTGGGTTCCCCCCCTGCGCAGCCGCAACGCCAGTGATAGTGTAACCCAAACCGGACAGGTGATGGCGGCGGCGGATTTATACCAAGCCCATGATTGGATCAACGCGACCTGGCAGGGGCCGCTGCCGGTGCGAGGAGGCACGCCGGCGTCCACCCTGGTTTCTTATCTTTATCAACGGCAGGGCAATCTGCCGAAGGAAGGGCTGCGGATGATGCTGCTGAAAGATCAATTGCAGTGTCTGCCGGAGGATATGCTGACCAAGGTGGATCGGGCCAGCATGGGCGTGAGCCTGGAGGTGCGGGTGCCGCTGATCGATCATCGGGTGGTGGAGTTCGCGGCCACGCTGCCGCCAGCCCTGCTGTTTGAGGGAGGAAACGGGAAAGCCCCTCTGCGGCGGCTGGTCCACCGGTACGTGCCTGCCTCGATACTGGACCGCCCCAAGCAAGGATTTCAACTCCCGGTGGCGCGCTGGCTGTCCACCAGCCTGCGGGACTGGGGGGAAACCCTGCTGGATGCGGGCACCATCCAAGCCCAAGGCTATCTCGATCCCAAACCCATCCGGCGGCAGTGGGAGGAACACATCCAAGGCAAGCGGGACTGGACCAAAACCCTCTGGGCGGCCTTGATGTTCCAAGCCTGGCTGGAGAAGAATGAGTAACAGAATGATGTTGCCATTTCGGATGATTAATGCGAACAAATTGCAATGATTTGCCCAATCATCCCTGTGGGAAAGCGTTGGCAAGACATTTTGTGGGTATCATCTAGCCTGTAGGTGTTTTGAGTTGGAGAAACGGGTTGTTATTGATCGGGCTCTGAAGGCCTGTTTGATCACGACTTTTGTAGATGAGGAGTAGTTGGCATTGTTGTGGGAGCAGGAAGAATTCGCAAATGCAAGATCTACTAAAAACATTCCACCCTGACGGGCGTGAGGATTTGCCTTTGCCTACGTGATCCAAGTAGATAGGACCGTGTGCGGATGAATGGTATTGGAGTAGGGGGGATTATTCTTTATTGGACATTCCGAACTGAAATTGCAGTTGCGCAAATAATGCAAATGGCTTCCTGACAAATGGAAACCTAGTCAGAAATTAATCTCTGCTGATAGGGTGGGAGGCCATTATCCGAACCGGCTCTTGAGAGGGCCCGGGATGTTTGGAATTTTACAGAAAAAATCGCGAAATAAACAGGGATTATTTGGATATCAATTCGTTCATTTGATAATTCAAAAGAGGTGTTACCCATTTGGAATCATGCCAGCATTTGATCTTCGCCGCCGCGGTTGATGAAGATTTCGCCGGATTCTTCCAGGCGACGGATGATGGCGACAATTTTCTGCTGTGCTTCTTCCACTTGTTTGACCCGCACGGGCCCCATGTATTCCATATCCTCGCGGATATTGTCGGCAGCGCGGGAGGAGACGTTGGAGAAAATTTTATTTTTCACTTCTTCGTTCGCTCCTTTGAGGGCCACGCTCAGTTCCTTGAAATCCACTTCCCGCAAGACTTGTTGGATCGCGCGGTCGTCCAGCAAGATCAGGTCGTCGAAGGTGAACATCAGTTTCTTGATTTCCACCGCCAGTTCCTGGTTTTCTTCTTCCAGCGTTTCCAGGATGGATTTCTCGGTGGCGCGGTCTACCCGGTTGAGCAATTCGGCTAGGGCCTCGATCCCGCCCGCTACAGAGAATTCCTGCGATAAAATCGTGGCGATTTTGCGTTCCAGCACCCGTTCGACCTCGGAGATGATTTCTGGGGAGGTCTGGTCCATGGTGGCGATGCGCAGGGCGACTTCGGTTTGCATTTCCGGCGGCAGGGCAGACATGATGACCGCGGATTGATCGTATTCCAAATGGGCGAGAATTAACGCGACGGTTTGAGGGTGTTCGCTTTGAATAAAGTTGAGCAAGTGGTTGGGATCGACTTTTTTCAGGAAATCAAAGGGTGTGCCTTGCAACATGCCTTGCAGGCGCTCGATGATTTCCATCGCCTTGCCCGGCCCCAACGCTTTTTCCAATATTTCCCGCGCCGTGGAGATGCCGCCGTGCGAGATATATTGCTTCGCCATGGCGGTATGGTAAAACTCTTCAATGACCTGCGCGGTCAAATCCTGGGGGACCGTGCCGATATTGGCGACTTCCAGAGTGATTTGTTCGATTTCTTCATCGGTCAGTCCGCGGTATACATCCGAAGCGATATCCGGTCCCAGGGTGATCATCAGAATCGCCGCTTTTTTCCGACCGGTTAATTTGGCTTTCTCTTTGGGCCCGCGAACCATGAATTCCTCGTTGGCTGTGGATGGGTGGATTGCTCCAGGCGCCAGGAGGAAGCGATCCCTCTGGCATGGAGATATACAGGGTCCATTGTATGCCGGAATCCGTTTTTTTTCAAAACAGAAACAGGGATTTTACAATTTTTTGGAGGAAAAGATAAAACGAGAGAGCCCATTTGGGTCAAATGGGCTCTCGGGAGGGAAGACGTTACTTTTTGGCGGAATAGAGACCGCGGCCGGATTTTTTAACCTTGCCGGCTTTTACTTGCCGGGTGAGTTCCAAGTACAGGATCCGGCGTGGATCCTGCGCGTTGCTTTGATATCCCACCGATTTCAAGGCTTCGTACAAATCATCCACTTTTTGCGGTTCGGGGGTGAGGACTTGTTCCAAATACTGCCCCAAGGGAATTCGTTTTGATTTGCCTTCCTTCGCTGCACTTTTGGGTTTGGCTGAATTCTTGGTGCTGCCCTTGGGACGCCCGCGCCCTTTCTTTTTTACCGGGGCGGATTCGACTTTGGGACTCGATTCGCTCCACTCACTGGATCCACTGAGCAAGGACACCAACTGGTTTTTGGCTTCGGATAGTCTGTCATCGATGTCCATCTTCGCCTTTTCTTTTACCAGCTCGATCAATTCATCCAGGGTGTAGGATTGGAGAATTTCAAGATCATTTGATTTGATAGCCATTCGATAGAAATCCTTTCAGAAATAGACAATGTAAATAGATAAAAGTACATATATTGTGTTAGTATAAAGGGATTTGGGATATTTGTCTATGGATTATTCTCAATTTATTAATTTTTTTTGCATTGCGTTGGAAGCCGCTTTGCGTTTGAATATATCCTGCCGCCCTGCGCTTGGTGATGCAGGGTTTGCCGGGGAAGGGAGGGATGTTTGCGTAATTTTCCCGATGATCTCGGTATATCATTGGGGGAACCATCACCTTGTGTTTGCGGGGGGATTTCTCCTTTCATTATTCTGCCATGCGTTGCATCGGATTTCTTTTGCGATCGGATCGTTGGAGAAAAATTACTGCTTTGTTTAAATGATTGTGCATGTAACTTCCGAATTGGAAAAGCGGCTGGTTTTACTGCCCTGGGTGACAAACCCGGATCGTGGGGATGGAGCACTTCGGGGATGGCGTTGCGATGTCGGAGGGGATGAAATTCTCTGCCGGGAAAATTGGAGTGCGGAGGGAAATAAGCCTCCATGTGATAAGATCGCCTCCTTTTTTATCTATATTTATGTGAACCCCAATGAGTTTCCCACCGATGATTCGACTGCGAGGATGAAGGGAGGGGACCGAAACCAAGCATTCTTTTCTTCCTGACAGACATGAATCGGCAAATTTTTCCTGATTAAAGAGGAGCGAAGGGGAAGCCATGGAAAACTTCCTCCCGGGGAAGAATCCCGAATGCACTGATTTCATGCACGTTAGAGG
>JAVFAP010000101.1:0-9588 GCA_034002445.1 bacterium
TTATTTTCTACTTTGTGGGTGTCGCCGCCGCCTCGTTCCACTTTGGCAATGGCTTGTGGAACTTTTTGGTGAAATGGGGAATCACGGTAGGAGACCGGGCGCAGCAGGTATCGATGATCCTCTGCATGATCCTGGGTTTCGGCGTGTTCGCGTTCTTCATTTCTTCGCTGTACGCATTTTCTTAATGGACTCGAGTAGACGATAAGGGAGCAAACGATTATGGCTCAACAAAGGTTTATAGTAGTAGGGGGCGGCTTGGCCGGCTTGATGGCGGTGATAAAACTGGCCGAGGCGGGTCAACAAGTGGATTTGTTTTCTGTCGTCCCGGTCAAGCGGTCGCACTCGGTGTGTGCCCAAGGGGGCATCAACGGCGCCGTCAATACCAAGGGGGAAGGCGACTCGCCAGATATTCACTTCTACGATACGGTGAAAGGCGGCGATTTTCTTGCCGATCAGCCGTTTTGCAAGGATATGTGCTACCAGGCCCCGGCCATTATTTACCTAATGGACCGCATGGGGGTTACCTTCAACCGTACGGATGAAGGCTTCTTGGATTTCCGCCGTTTTGGCGGGACGTTGCATCACCGTACCGCTTTCGCGGGCGCAACCACCGGCCAGCAGTTGCTGTACGCCTTGGACGAGCAAGTGCGGCGTTTCGAAGTGGCCGGCAAGGTCACCAAGTATGAAGGCTGGGAATACCTGGGCATGGTGAAAGACAGCGAGGGTTCCTGTCGGGGGATCGTCGCCACCAATCTGGACACGATGGAAATCAAAGCCTTCCCCGCCGCCGCGGTCGCGCTGGCCACGGGGGGGCCGGGCCTGATCTTCGGCCGGTCCACCAACTCCATGATCAACACCGGTTCGGCGGCGTCCAGCGCCTATCAAGAAGGCGTCAAGTACGCGAATGGGGAATTCATTCAGATTCACCCCACGGCTATCCCGGGCTATGACAAATTACGTTTGATGTCCGAATCCGCGCGGGGCGAAGGCGGCCGGGTATGGGTCCCCAAAACCAAGGGGGATGCCCGCGCGCCGCGGGAAATTCCCAACACGGAACGCTGGTATTTCCTGGAAGAGAAATACCCCCGGTTCGGCAACCTCGTCCCACGCGATATCGCCGCGCAGGAAATCTATGATGTCTGCGTCAACCAGGGCATGGGTGTGGGCGGTGGCAACATGGTGTACCTGGACCTGACCCACATCTCCCGGGAAGAGTTGAACCGCAAACTCGGCGGCATCATGGAAATCTATGAAAAATTCGTGGGCGATGATCCCCGGGATATCCCCATGAAAATCTTCCCCGCTGTCCATTACAGCATGGGCGGATTATGGGTGGATTACGAAAAAGACGCCAACGGCCTCTTGGACCGCAAAAGTCCCCGCAACCACATGACCAACATCCCAGGTCTCTACGCCCTGGGTGAAGTGGATTGCCAGTACCATGGCGCCAACCGCTTGGGGGCGAACTCGCTGCTATCCTGCCTCTTCGCGGGCCTCGTCACCGGACCGGCGATGTTTGAATACTCCAAGAACATCAACGGCTTGGCCACGGACAAGACCAGTGCCCTGTTTGCTGGAGCGGAAAAAAAGTGGCAAGCCACACTCGATGGCATTCAAGCGATGCAGGGGAAAGAAAACCCCTACAAGCTGCATCAGGAACTTGGGGAAGAGATGATCCGGTCCTGCACCATCGTCCGCGAAAACAAGCAATTGCAGAAATGCTTGACCTACTTGGACGAGGTCGACGCCCGCTGGAAACACTGCAACGCCCTGGATACAGGCAAATCCCGCAACCAGGCGGTGCTGTTCACCCTGCAATTGAAAAACATGATTCAATTGGCCAAAGTCATCGCCAAGGGTGCCCTGCTGCGTGATGAATGCCGGGGCAGCCATCTCAAACCGGAATTCAAACTGACCCAACCGAAGGATCCCGCGTCCCCCGAGTATCAGGAATTTCTCGCCAAGTGGAAAGCCAACAATGACAAATGGCTGAAAACCACCATCGCAACCTATACGGAGAAGGGGCCAGACATTACATACCAGCCGGTGGATACCAGCCTGATGGATCCCGTCCCGCGCCGGTATGACTGAGCCCACGTGCCAGGGCGGCGATGCCGCCCTTAGGAATCCAATTGAAAAAGACCGCATTAACACCCTGGATTGATAGGTGACAGATTATGGCTGAACAATACATCGAAATTAGAATAAAGCGGCAAAAAGATGGGGAATCCGCCCCTTATTGGGAAGAGTTTCAGGTTACGTACCAACCCAACATGAACGTCATCAGTTTGCTGCAGGAAATCCAACGCAATCCGGTCACGAAGCAGGGGCAACCAACAACTCCTGTCGCCTGGGATTGCAGTTGCCTGGAAGAAGTCTGCGGCGCATGCACCATGGTCATCAATGGCCAAGCGCGCCAATCGTGCAGCGCGCTGGTGGATAAATTGGAAAAACCGGTCGTCCTGGAGCCCATGCGGAAATTCCCCGTCGTGCGCGACCTAGTGGTCGACCGCGCTCGCATGTTTGAGGCCTTGAAGAAGGTCCATGCCTGGGTGGAGATCGATGGGACGTATGATTTAGGACCCGGAATGCGGCAATCGCCCCAAAACCAGGAAGAGACATATGATTTTTCCCGGTGCATGACATGCGGGTGCTGCGTCGACGCATGCCCTCAGTACACCGATCTCAGTGCCTTCGTCGGCCCGTCGGCTTTGGGACAGGTTTTTCTCTTCAACAAAAATCCGGTGGGCTCGTTCAAAGCAGGAGAACGGCTTCGGATCCTCATGGGAGAAGGGGGAATTCAAGAATGTGGCAACGCCCAAAACTGTGTGCGGGTTTGCCCCAAGGAAATTCCTCTGACCAAGGGGATCGCGGCGCTCAACCGGGCCACCATGTCCCAGTTCATTAAAGATCTGTTTAACAAGTAAAATCTACAATTCCACACCCGCGAAAAGGGATTCCTGGCCAGGAATCCCTTTTTTTGTGGTTCATCGAAAGGGGAGATGCTGCGGGGGTCCCCAGCCACGCACCGCGGCATGGGGCGGACAGATCGCGGCGGCTGGACAAACGGTCCATCCATTTTATTAGAGCCAACATGATGTGGAGGATTGACTAAAGCAGGGCTTCCAGAGGATAATTAAGAAGATGAGGAGGTGCTTTCGATTCAGTCAGTCACGGTTATGAACCGAAGAGAATTGAAACCATCACAATGGAAGCAGCCAGGGAGGATTTCTTATGTCTCTCAAAAAATTGTTCAAATCGTTGGATGGATCCTGCTTTGTCCATTATGATAACGATAATGAGGTTTTTTGCACCTGGGATGGAGATAAATACGTCAATATCTTCGATACAGAGGGGCATTGCCTGGAACGGATGCGCTTTGATGAACCACTCCAGAATGCCCAAGAAGCCCAGATGATCATCATGGATCATCTGGATCATGCTGTTTGAACGACTGAACCTGCTCTTATACCTTGTAGTATTTTCCTGATCGCGAAGCATCGCCTTCGCGATTTTTTATGCCCTGACGTCTTGGGATCCGCCAGCGTGGCCCATAGGCGTCCAGAGGCGACTCACCCCGAGCCCCAATACGATCACTTCCCGTTTCCCCGCCAAAGGAATACACTGAAGAAGATTGAATCCCAATGAGGAAAGACCATGGCCGTATACTCACAACAAGAAGAAACCGCGAATTTTTTAACCCATGCCGCAGGGACTTTGCTGAGCATCGCAGCCCTCAGCATCCTGGTCACCTTGGCGGGGATCGAAGGGGACGTATGGCGGATCGTCAGTTTCAGTATTTATGGCGCGACCCTGGTGATCCTGTATCTCATCTCCACGCTGTATCACGCATTTCGGTCCGAGCGGCTGAAAGCGGTGTTTCGGGTGTTGGACCATATTTCCATTTTTCTGCTCATCGCGGGAACGTACACCCCCTTCACCCTGGTCAATCTACGGGGCCCCTGGGGCTGGTCCATCTTTGGTGTGATCTGGGGCTTGGCAATCGCCGGGATCGTATTCAAGTTATTTATGACCGGCCGCTGGCAGGTTTTTTCCTCACTGGTCTATATCATGATGGGGTGGGTGGTTCTCATCGCCTTCAAACCCTTGTTTGCATCGGTCGATCTTTCTGGTGTGCTCTGGCTGATCGCTGGGGGGATGGCCTACACCCTTGGCGTTATCTTTTATTCGATGAAAACCATACCGTATCATCATGCCATCTGGCATTGCTTTGTCCTGCTGGGCAGTACCTGCCATTTTTTCGCGATTTATTTCCACGTCCTGCCCATGCCCTGACTGAACCGCTGAAAGAAACTCAAAGGGGGCGATCCAGATTGGAGTGCCCCCTTTTGATTTCTATCTCTATCCCAGCAGTTTCAGGGCCCGTAGCGAACAATGTTGCCAGAACTGAGCACACCGTTGGAAACATCATAACTGATATACTCACCCGCCCGGGAATGCCCGGCGGGATATACCAAGTTGCCGATCCAGGTTTGGGACGGGCCAAATCCGCGCAACTGCCATTCATACTTGCCAGCCGGGAAAGCGGTTTTGATTCCCCAATAATCGTTGCTCTTGCTGTTGCCATTCGCGGCCAGGCGGGTCCAATAATCGTACACTCCATCCCGGTTGTTGGGGTCCTTGGGTCCAACCGACGTGTCGGTTGGATTGGTATTGAATGGATCGTGCGGGACAGAACTCATGTAGGCAATCGGGGTGGTCAGGGGAATGTAGCGATCGAACATCGAGGTGGGGGGAAAAATGGGCGGATAGGTATTGCGGTCCAAACGATATGATTCAAACGATGTGGCCAACGATTTCATATCGGATTGCACCCGTGCGACTTTCGCCCGGATCTGGGCATTCATAAAATTCGGTACCGCAATGGCCGCCAATATGCCAATAATGGCGACAACAATCAGCAATTCGATAAGGGTAAAGCCTTTTTGTTTCATCGATCAACTCCATCACGAACAAAGTAAAATAACATAAGTATTATAGTATAGTGAACCACAGGGGGAAGAGATCACCAAATTGCGAATCCATGCCGCCAAAACACGATATTTTTCGTACTTCCCAACCCAGGAACGCTGGTACGTGAACCAGGCGGAGAAATAGAAGAAGGAACTCTGTTTTTTTACTAAGCCGCCGTAGGGATCAATTGATTTCTGCCTTGTTCCCGGTTTATGATGAGAAATCAATTCCACAACCGATAAAGGAAAAGAACAGATGAAAAACGGCACTCTTTGGATTCTTGCGTTGATGATAGCCCTGCCCTGCTGGGCACAGGAAGCGCCGGAATATCCAGTACAACCCATCTCTTTTGAAAATGTCGCGATCGATGACGCGTTCTGGTCACCCCGGATCCAAACCAACCGGCAAGTCACCATCCCCTATGCCTTGAAAAAGTGTGAAGACACCGGTCGGATCGATAATTTCCGGGTCGCGGGGAAAATCAAGGAGGGAACCCAATTTTGCTCCCTTTTCCCCTTCGACGATTCCGATGTTTTTAAAATCCTGGAAGGCGCGGCCTATTCGCTGTCCGTCTACCCCGATCCCGAACTGGACGTCCAGGTCGACGAGGTGATCCACGCCATTGCCGCCGCCCAGGAGGATGATGGCTACCTCTACACCGCCCGCACCATTCCTGCCGGAAAACCGGTGATTTGGGTGGATGGCCCACGCTGGTCCAACCTGCGCAGCGGCCATGAACTCTATAACCTGGGCCACATGTACGAAGCGGCGGTCGCGCACTACCGCGCCACCGGCAAACGGACTTTTTTGGATGTCGCGGTTCAAAGCGCGGATTTGTTGCTGGATACCTTCGGACCCGGAAAATCTTACGGGGTGCCCGGCCATCAGGAGATCGAAATCGGCCTGGTGAAACTGTATCGCGTGACCGGGAACGCGCGTTACCTCGATCTGGCTAAATTCTTCCTGGATCAGCGCGGCAACGACACTCATCGCGAACTCTATGGCCTGTATGCCCAAGACCATAAACCGGTCATCGAGCAAACCGAAGCCGTGGGCCACGCGGTCCGCGCGTTGTATTTGTACTCAGGCATGACCGACATCGCCGCCATCACCGGGGATGAAAACTACAAAAAAGCGGTTCACGCGCTGTGGGATAATGTCGTTTCCAAGAAATACTATCTCACCGGCGGGATCGGGGCGCGACACAGTGGGGAGGCGTTTGGCGATAACTACGAATTGCCAAACTTTACCGCCTATTGCGAAACCTGCGCCGCCATCGCCAATGTCTTGTGGAACCATCGCATGTTTCTCCTGGAAGGGAATGCACGGTATATCGATGTCCTGGAACGGACATTGTACAATGGCGTCCTTTCGGGCATCAGCATGCAGGGCGACACCTTCTTTTACCCCAATCCCCTGGCGGCGGGCGTGGGCGGCAACGAACGCAGCCCCTGGTTTGATTGTTCCTGCTGTCCATCCAATCTGGCCCGCTTCATCCCCTCGGTTCCTGGCTATATTTACGCCCACCGCGAGGATTCTCTTTATGTCAATCTGTTCATCGGCAGCAAAACCACCATCCCGGTCCAGCAAACCCCCGTTACCGTCACCCAAACCACCGGGTATCCCTGGCAGGGCGATGTCACCTTACGGATCGAGCCTCAGCAGCCGATGGCCTTTTCCCTGCGGGTTCGCATTCCTGGCTGGGCGCAAAACCAGCCTGTTCCCAGCGATCTGTACCAGTACACGGATTCTAAAATTTTCTCCGTGATGCTTATGGTGAATGGCCGCCGCGAGCCCTACTCGATGGATTCCGGGTATGCGGTCATTCAACGAGAATGGCAACCGGGGGATATCGTCTCCATGCAGTTGCCGATGCCAGTCCACCGTGTCAACGCCCATCCCGCCGTGAAAGAAAATCAGGGTCGGGTCGCGCTGGAACGGGGTCCCTTGGTCTATTGTGTAGAATGGCCGGATTACGAGGAATCGGTCTTCAACCTTCTCCTCCCCCAGTCCACTGCCATCAAGGCCCATTTTCGGGATGATCTTCTGCAAGGGATCAATGTCCTCACCGGGACCGCCCTGGCGTTCCGCCAAGACCAGAATCCCAAGGCGATCCGTCAAATGAAGATGCCCTTCCAGGCCATCCCCTACTATGCCTGGGCGCATCGCGGCCGGGGTGAGATGAGCGTGTGGCTGGCCCGCGATCCCTCAGTGGTCCAAGCCAAGCCCGCACCGACCCTGGCATCCAACAGCCGGATCAGCGTCTCCTATATGCGAGACAGCGGCGAGACATTGCTAAGCGAAATGGCGTTGAACGACCAGGCGTCGCAGAGTGGATCGGACGATCCATCGGTTCTGCGTTTCAACTGGTGGCCGCACAAAGGGACGGAAGAATGGGTACAATACGATTTTCCAGGGGAAGAAACGGTCTCCATGGTGAAGATCTTCTGGTTTGATGACAGCGGGCATGGCGGCTGTTATCTGCCAGAAACCTGGACCGTGCAATACAAGCGGGGGGACGATTGGGTCCCGGTGGATCCACTCAATCAGTATGAAACCACGAAAGATGGGTTCAACTACCTTTGCTTCCGTCCGGTGAAAACCTCCGCGTTACGGCTGGCAGTCCAACTGCAGAAGGACGTTTCGGCAGGGATTTTGGAGTGGCAGGTGCGATAAGAACGGCAAAGGAAACGAGATCATTCCTATCCCCTGTGGGAATCATGCTGGGCGCTGGGATAAAAATCCCAACGCCCTTTTTGTTATTGGGTACACCCAAAACGGCGCACCCCTTCTCAGGGGATCAGTTGTCCCGGCAATAGGGTTTGCACACATTGGAGGTATATTCGTTCGCGGGTCGGAGTTGATCGAGCCAGTAGGCATCGTCATCCCGGTGGAATACCAGGATTTTGCCAACCATGGTGGAGTCCTTCGCTCGGTGGTAGCGAAGGTAGATGTGGTCCTCGTCCACCCCATTGATTTCGATCTTTCCGGTGGCATGAGACATGCAAAAGCGAACCCGCGCCGCCAAGCCGGACAAATGGCGCGTCGCGTCTTGCACCAGTTGATACCCCCGGGTAATGGGGACTTCGTACGGTTCATTGCCAGCGGTCGGCCGACCTTGGAAGATATAATAGGGAGGGCAACCAATGAAGGAGAGAAGACGGAACAATTCCGCCAGCGTTTCGGCGCTATCATTCACCCCTTTGATGATGGGGCACTGATTGCACAGAATCGCTCCGCTGTCCTGACAGCGATTCAAGGCCTCAACCGACGGCTCGGTTAGTTCGCGTGGATGGTCATAGTGAGCCATCAAATAAATTCGTTTCCCACGGTCCTTGACGTGGGCGAATAAATCGGTGAGATCCGGATCGTTCAAAACCCGCCACGGGTCGAAGGCCAGCATTTTCGAGCCGATCCGGATGATTTTGACATGGGGAATGCGACAAAGACGATCGATGATATACCGTAAACGGCGAGTGGACATCAGGAGGGGATCGCCCCCAGTCAGGAGGACATTGGTCACACGGGGATTTTCGGAGATGTAGTGCAGGCCTTCACTGACATCCAGATTGACTTCCGCGTTATCCGCCATGAAAAGGCGCTTGCGGAAACAATAACGGCAGTAGGCGCCGCAGACTTCGTTACATAAAAGCAAGACGGTGGCATCGTATTTATGCTGCACCCCCTTGGCTTTTACATTAGCCGCCTCATTACTCGCATCCAGAGCGCCCCAATTTTCCATTTCCCGTTCATTGGGAATGATTAAATTGCGGATGGGATCGTTGGGATCGGACCAGTCGATGAGGCCCAAGTAGTATTCATTTGCGCGAAACGCGTAACGCTGGGTCACTTTTTGGAGTTTCTCTCGGAGTGGGGGAGGAATTTCATCCACCAGAGAGATATCTCGAATATAGCGATTTTTCTGCGTTGAGGTTAACACGTTCGTGCCTCCTTTCAAGCATGGATTATTTGATTGTTGGTACCGCGATACCCAGGTATAACCTCCGATCAGCAAATTGCGTGGCTGTGTATTTATCTTCTTTCTACCTGATTTGTCGTAATAAAAGCCCCATGTCCAAAGACTGGTCCAGTCTCCTTATCCGGCCTGGAATGGGCCTTGGAACCTCCTCCGTTTTCTCCATCGTAGCACAGTTTTTCCCTCAAAGGAATACTCTATTTTTCAGAGACCCTTGCCTGAGGGGGTAAGATTTTACCGTGATTTGCGAATTTTACAAGAGCAAAAACGTGGCGACTTCGAGGATATCATTCTTGCGGAATGGCTTGGAGAGATAGTAACGGACGCCCAGTTCCAGACTTTTCTTACGGGATTCTTCGTTGGGATACGCCGTAATCATGACAATTTTTGCATCCGGCCGCTTGGCCTTGAGATGGGCGACAAACTCCAGCCCATCGATGTTCGGCATATTTTTATCGGCAATGATCAAGTCATAGTTGGTTTGAATCGCATAACTAAGAGCGTAGATGGGGTCAGAAATCCGGGTAACCAGACACCCCTGCAATTGGAAGATCTGTTCGAGAGCCTCGGCGTAATCTTCATCATCATCCACGATCAAAATTCGCTTACCAACCAAAAGTTCCCGCATCAAATTTTGG
>JAVFAP010000102.1:0-9580 GCA_034002445.1 bacterium
TACCAATGGTTTACCCAAAAAAAGTCCCGTTCTGGCCGGATTGCTCTCATTCACGTTTCCCTGTTTGGGGCTGGGGCAATTCTACAACGGGGAAATTACCAAGGGATTTTTGATCTTACTCTCGCTTTTTGGTTCTATTTTTCTTCTCTTTGTAGGCCATCTCTTCCCGTGGAACCAAATTGGGATTTATTCGATGTCGTCCCCCTTTGGTTTGGGAGCCTATACGCCGCGCATATTCTTTCGAGAAATATACCCGTTTTTGTTTGTTTTATTTGTATTCACCATCTGGCTTTTCAGCATAATCGACGCCGTGGTCTCGGCCCGGCGCTTTCGAAGCATGTACGCCTATGGGGGGCCCTATCCGTTTAGCGGCAATCCTCAAGGTCCAGCGGGTTTTTCCCCGGTGTATGGACCGGCGCCAGTACCCCCGCATCCATCCCCGTCGACAGGGTTTATGAAAAAGCAATCCGAACCGTATCGTTCAACTGAAGAAAGACAGGAGGCCCAGCAAACCATGGGTACGCAAGACACGTTTTATACCCCTCCTCCGGGAGGGTATCCTCAGGATTCTCAAAGTCCTCCCCCTCTTCCCTCGCAGGAAAAAGGGGCCTCGGGAAAGTTGGTTTTTGCCGTAGCGCTCCTTATCGTGGGGGGGATCATGACCCTCAACCAGATGAATGTTTCGTGGATCTCGTTCGATAAATTATGGCCGTTAATCCCGCTGCTGTTTGGGATTCGGCTCTTGCGGGATTATTACATGGACCGGGAAAGCGGACAGTTCATCCTTGGGATCGTTTTTGCCAGCATCGGTGGATTATTCGCCTTGGAAGCGTGGACATCCATCCAACTGCTCGACTGGATTATCGATCATCGAGGATTGGTCCTGCTGACTTTTGGCGGGCTCCTGTTTTGGCAAGACTATCGGGAACGCCATACCCATTCGGACCGGAGGTGAACCCATCGGCTCATGAACGAACCTCGTCCTATCCATTCCGCCAGTGTATTGATTGTATCGGTCATCGTCGCCGTGGGGATTCTGTCCTCGCTGGACAAGCCTGCCCGGCTGGGCTGGGCTGCGGGGAGCTACCCTACCGATGCGTACCAAGTGGAGAACGGTACGTATAAATGGCAGCAAAGTGTGAACGAATCGCTGAGCGGCCTCGGTTCTCTTGGATTTGAAACAGTGAACGGCAATATCACCCTGGGGCCGCGGGATGATGACCAGGACACCATCCTGGTTACCGCGGCGATCGAGATCAAGCGACGGTTTTGGGGTACCCGGCAATCCATCCTGCATGCGAAGGAAAAAACAGGCATCGCGATGATTCGGGATGGAGACAATCTGGTGTTCCGGATCGAAAACCCCAAATTACGCTTTTACAGTCCCGTGACGATTGTGGCGCATTTGGATATTCGGCTGCCCAAGGGGTGTGGGATTCCGCTCCACGCCAAGACGGTGAATGGCCGAGTGGGTGCCGCCTCTCTTGCCTGCCCCATGCAGGTGGAAACCGTCAACGGGAAGATCGAACTGAACGAGTGTGACGGCTCGTTGCAGGGGAATACCGTCAACGGGTCGATCCAGGTGGAGAATCCGCACCAAGCGTTCCATCTGGGGACTGTCAATGGCTCGATTCATGTCACCGTGAAAGAAGCCAACGCCGAGGAATGCTCTTTGAGCACCGTGAATGGCCATGTAACCGTCGCTCTCCCCGAGGGGGCCGGGAAGAATCTTGAGTTATCGACGGTGAATGGCCGGGCCCGGATTCATGAAAAGCACGCATTCCAAGGGGAATGGAAAAAGAACCAGGCCAAAGGCACCATCAACGGGGGTGGAGCCCCGGTTACATTAAGCGCCGTCAATGGCAGTGTCTCAATTGAATGAATGACCGAATTACGAAATTCTCAGAAGGAGATGTCCCATGAACCAGGAATTCAACCAGCCTAATCCAGGCAATCAACCAAATAGCCAGCCCAATCCGAACCAGGAACCGAATCCGGTCCCGAATCCGAACACAACTCCCAATCTGAATCCAAAGACTGGATCGGGGGCATACCAACCCGGATGGCAGCCGAATCAAGGTCCGCAGTACGGCCCACAGAATCCCCCCTATTGGCAGAATCCAGGGGGCTGGCAGCAACCCGGCCCACAACCGGGGCCACAGCCTGGGCCCGGGTACCAGGGGTATCAGCAACAGGCGCAGTCGGGTCCGCATCCGCAGCAACAAGGGCCTCAGGGGCAGCAAAATCAGGCTCATTCGCAAGCCGGGCCCGGAGCGGGTGCCTATACCCCTCCCTCGCTGGCGGAAGAGATCAAGCAGTGTTGGGCGCAATACCAGCATGCCAAGAAAGTCTGTGACGAGTTTGGCGACAATCCCGAATTGCGTAAGATCGTGGAAGAGACCGCCTATCAGCAGTTCAAGGAGTCGGTGAAGGATACCATTGCCAACCATGTGAAAACCACATGGGGCCCCAATTTTTCTCAAGGGCCGAGCCGTGGTGGGGCGTTTGACTGGTTTCCCAAAAAGAAACTGTACCGCAGCACCAAGAACAGCATGTTGGCGGGTGTCTGTGGCGGTATCGCCGACTTTTTCGATCTGGATGTAACCCTGCTCCGGGTGATTTTTGTCATCCTCTTACTGATTTGCTTGGTTCCGCTGCCCCCTGTATCTGTAGCGGGTGTCCTGATTTACTTTATTTTGGCGATTCTGTTGCCATTGCAACCTACCCCTACTGATAAAGTGTAAATCGTGGCTACACTATGAAAGATCGAAAACCCCCGCGAGAGCGGGGGTTTTTTCCGTATTCACTTTTCTGTTTTCATAGGTATACTGACGCATCATGAGTAAACGTCATCAAGAATACAAAGATGGGCTGGAACGCCTGTGTGAGTTCCTCGACATTCTGCTGCGGGAGAAAGAGATTCCAACCCCGCAAGAAGTGAAAGCCGAGTTGGACTCGATTCAGGCTTTACGGTCGGTGCATATCACGCTGCGGTTTCCGCGCTCTCTTTTGGAGTTGAAAGAGGGTTATTTCTTTTTGATCAGCGAAGAATTCGCCCGTTATGATGATATTTACCCCGAGTATGTCGATATTTACGCCTATCCCGCCGAAATGGACGATCCCAAAAAACTGGACCGCCTGACCATGGCCCTGTAACGGGCTGAGCGGCCCCTGACCGCTTTTTTATTCACTCCATTTTCTACCACGCAGGAAACCGTTGGGAGGTGCGCGCACCGCTGGGGCGAAGGTGTGCGCGGAAAGGGAATCGGAAGGAATTGGAGGGACTAAGGGGCGGAGGTACATACCCTGGCGTCATTTTCCCGTTAAAATAGAGCTGCGATCGATGATGGAACCGTGTTGAAATCCAGCGAGAAGGGGTTGTTATGAGAGGCTGCCGTTTTCCCCATCCCATAGACTGTATCTGGAGTCTTTACGGGATTGTATTCATTTGGCTGGGATTGGTGGTCCCGGTTGGTGCCCAGGTGGAGAGTGTAACATCGGAAGTGGAAATCCCATCGTATGAAGACACTCTCTATGTTTTTGATCTCGAAACGTATTTGAACCGCCAACCCGAGAACAAGGTATGGCAATATGATGTCATCAACATGGTTTCGGCCTTGCAAGGTCTGGTGAACCGGACCTCGCCGCAACTCTATGTGTTATATGTGCGGGAGGGGCTTTCCGGGCACCGTATGAATGTGGACGATTTTTGGCTGGGCATTTTGCGAGGTGGGGACACCCGGATGAGCAAGGTCCATTTTGTCTATCTAGATACGTTGGAAGAGGTATTGCAGACATTCCGGCACTATTTTGGCGCGGTGGTGCTGTGGGACCCCGCGGTTCCGGCGACGGCCAATGTGGCGCTGACGATCGCGGGGGCGGATGGCTACCTTCCCTTGCGCCATGACCAGTCTCCCGATTCGTTATTTACCCAAGTGGTGCGCGGCCCGGCACAACTGCCGTCGGGGGAGAGGCTCACGGGGAAATTCACTACTGTCGAAGAGATTCCCGATACCGATATCCCCACCACCCGGGTGCAGAAGACCGATGCCTATCTGTGGGCCAAGGCGATTTACCTGGATCAGGGTTTGTGCTCACCCACCTACCTGGCCTATAGCCTGGACCCAGCGGACTGGGATAAGAAGGTGCTGGGGGTACAGTATCCAGATTTACAGAACTGCATGATTGTCAACCATGATTTTTATGTCGGGCAGAAGGCGTTCTTTATGGATTTGGATCCGTGGTGGAACGAGGTCCCGACGGATGTCCAGGCTTCGCTGTTTCAGCAGGGGATTGATAACAAGATTCTGATCCAGATTCTGCAATCGGCGTATCGCAACACCCGGGAGGGAGACCGGTTATTGCGGATCGGCGGGCTAGTGCCCTGGTGGGCCAAGTATAGCAATCATGGGGGGATTGGCGGGCAGCATCCCCCTGTGGATACGGTGCGGGAGTCTCTCAGCATCCTCTCGGCCCATAACGGGATCACGGACGCGGATGGAGCGCCGTTTGGCGCGTTGGCCAACGCGTCAGTTTTTCAGCATGTTCCCTTGAAAGATCGCTATTTTCAAAACCCTCTCCCACCACGGCAGCCACTGCAAGACAAAAATTATGTGATGTTTGTGATTGGGGACTTTACCTCGTCGGCCATGATGTACCAGACCATACCCATTTTGTGGAATGATATATCCCGCGGAATGCTGCCCATCACCTGGGCGTTCGCGCCCATGCTGGCGGACCGGATTCCCCAGGTCATCAACTATATGTATGAAACCCGGACGAGTAAGGATTATTTCGCGGGCGGGGCGACGGGCGCGGGATTATGCTTTCCCAACCGGTTTGTGGCGCCACGAGAACACTCGGATTTGGAGGATGGGCTGTACTTTTGGGAAACCTACTCCCGGGATGCCTACCGGCGCCTCGATTTGCGGACAACGGTTGGGGCGGACTTGGCACAGAACAAGGTGCGACCGACCTTCATCGGGGCGGACTTGCAACGGGCATTCCAGGCGTTTTCCCCCCAGGGTGTGGGCACGGTGAAGCCCTTTGAGAACCCCTTGTACGAGGGGGTTGTGCCGTTTTTGGAGGAATCGTTTGCGTTTGCTGACCGCATGCCACCCATCGATCATATCGTGGAGGTGATTTTAAAGAACAGCAAAAAAAATCAGCCGACGTTTCAATTGTACCGCTTTCAATTGGCCTCGCCGACCACGCTGTTGAATGTCTGGCAACGGCTGCAACGGGAGCATGCGGATTTTTCGTTCGAAGTCGTGGATCCGTTTACGTTCTTTTATTTATACCGCCAATCTGTGGGTAATAACCAGGTGGAGGCGAATCACTTAATCCCCACGATTCTCTCGACCAATGTTCCTCATGAATTTAAACCGGGAGAGAAAGTCACTGCGAGTCTGACTGTACGCAACGATGGCTGGGATACCTGGAACGCGCCGGAGAATGAGCCCCAGCGAAGGTACCGCTTGACCTATCAATGGCTGTATGAAGGTGAAACCGAGCCGGAATGGGGCCGACATGCGGCCTATCTGCCTGGTCCGGTGGCGCCGGGCGAAGTGACCACGGCGGATATTTTGCTGGAAGCGCCCGCACGGGAGGGATTGTACGAGTTGTTCTTGCTTTTTGAGCAGGAAAATGTACGGATCTCTAACTTAAAAGAACGGTTTCGGGTCATTGTGCAATGAACCATGAATTGTTATCCTATGAACAATCTTCAATCAGACAGGGGAAAGCCCCGTTCCCAAGGAATTGTTGATTCAACCTGGATGGCGGCAAGTGTCGCGGGCCAGGGGGGAGGGTTTTGGTGCAAAATGATGCACGTTGTAGCGGAATGTAAATCTTGTTTTTCGGGTCTTTGCGGTCTGGGGCTTAAAGAAATGAAAACAATCGTTAAACTTCCAAACGGCTCTCTGGCATTGTCCGTATTCTGAGGCGGCTATGCGGGAGACTCCGGATGGGGCGCTCTTGCCTCCCTATACTTAGGGGGATATGCCGCGGATCGGCTGGCCCAGAAAAGGGAATGGAATTGGTTGCAGAGAACCAGTGCTTTTTCTGTCGTTTTGGAGTTGTGCGTTTGACAAGACCTGCCGATCGCATGACAATTTCAGGGATGGGCTGCGGCGAGAAAAAAAATTAGATTGGATATTGCCAATGGATTTTGAATTCATTGAAAAAGTTGTGCGTTTAGTAGAAGAAGCGGAAATCGGGGAACTGGAATTGGAATCTCCGGATGGTCTGTACCTGGTTGTCAAGAAGACTCCGACGGGGGTAACGGCATCGATGCCGATGGCGTATCCCCAGATGATGCCAGGGATGATGATGACGCCCGCGCCAACCGCTCCGGCCACGCCTGTTGCAGGAACCCCAACCGTGGCGCCGGCGGCGAAAGATGATCCCTCGCTGGCGACGATCAAGGCGCCGATGGTGGGGACGTTTTACCGTGCCCCCGCGCCGGACGCGCCGGTCTTTGTCGAGGTGGGACAGAGTGTGAAGGACAACACGGTTGTTTGCATTCTAGAAGCGATGAAGGTGATGAATGAAATCAAGGCGGGGATGTCCGGCGTGGTGACCGAAATCTTGGTCGAAAACGGCCAACCGGTCGAGTTTGGGCAACCGCTATTCCGGATCAAGAAATAGCACGGCAAGAGGGCATGGCGATTCAAATCCAAGCGGATGAGGGTCGCTTTTTGTCCCGAGCGCCCGGGGATCGTGCCGATTTTCGGGACATCGCCTTAATAAGTAGTGCATACCGTTCCATACCTCTCACAGTTTGAATTGGACCATTGCGCATGTTTAAAAAAATCTTAATTGCCAACCGCGGCGAAATTGCCTTACGGATTATCCGGGCTTGCCAAGAGATGGGAATCGCCACCGTGGCGGTTTTCTCGGAAGCGGACCGGGATTCGCTGCATGTTCGATTCGCGGATGAAAGTATTTGTATCGGCCCCGCGCCCGCGAGTGAATCCTACCTCAATATTCCCCGGATTATTTCCTCGGCTGAGATTACTGATGCCGAGGCGATCCATCCGGGGTATGGGTTTTTGGCGGAAAACGCCCATTTCGCCGAGGTGTGCGAATCGTGCAACATTGTCTTTATCGGGCCCTCGCATGAATGTATTACCTTGATGGGGGATAAGGCGAAAGCCCGTTCGACGATGGAGACGCATGGCATCCCGACCATTCCCGGTTCGGAAGGGACGGTGGAGGACACCGCCAAGGCGATCAAGATCGCGCATAAGATCGGCTATCCGGTAATGATCAAGGCGGCGGCCGGCGGCGGTGGCCGGGGGATGCGGGTTGCCCATACTGACGTCAGTTTGGTGCAATCGTTCACCACGGCGCAAGCGGAGGCGGACAAGGCCTTTGGCGATCGGCGGCTGTATATCGAGAAACTGGTGATCAACCCGCGCCATATCGAAGTGCAGATTTTGGCAGACAAGCATGGGCATATCATCCATCTGGGCGAGCGGGATTGCTCGTTGCAGCGGCGGCATCAAAAGGTGATCGAAGAGAGTCCTTCCCCAGCGGTCACGCCGGAATTGCGCCAGCAGATGGGGGATGTGGCGATCCAAGCCGCCAAGGCGGTTGGATACAACAGCGCGGGCACCATTGAGTTTTTGCTGGACCAAAACAAGAAATTTTACTTTATGGAAATGAACACGCGGGTGCAGGTGGAGCATCCGGTATCCGAACTGGTTTCCGGGGTGGATATTATCAAGGCGCAGATTCGCGCCGCGGCGGGGGAATCCTTGCCGCTGAAGCAGGAGGATATCCAGTTTCGGGGCCATGCGATCGAATGCCGGATCAACGCGGAAGATCCCGCGAATCAGTTTATGCCCAGCCCCGGCAAGATCACGGGATTTCATATGCCCGGCGGACCGGGTATCCGGGTCGATTCGCATATTTACAGCGAGTATGTGGTCCCGGCGTTCTATGACTCGCTTTTGGCCAAACTCATTACGTATGGGCAAACACGGGAGGAAGCGATCCAGAAGATGCGGCGCGCCCTTTCGGAGTTTGTTGTCGAGGGGATCAAGACCAACATTCCCTTGCAGCAGCTGTTGATGGAAGACGCGGCGTTTCTCTCCGGCGATTTCCATACAGGGCGGATCGATGAGATCCGGCACCGGCTGGAACAAGAATAACGGGTTTGTTTTCCCCACTAGCGATTACCAAAAGGCGGCGATGAGCCGCCTTTTTGCATGGAGCGCGGCGGAACGGAAAATTGGTATCTGGGATGGGATGAGGCGTCGAGGGATGACTCGTATCCAAGGGAGTGGGCGGTGGATTTTCCTTTTGAAACAGGGTAGGGGAAACGGGAATTTTCCCCAAAAATCCTCTTGAGTGGGATTCTTCTCTGTGATACAAGGGTTGTATTGCAATGCGGATGGTTCTTTTTTCATGATGACTGGGGTGATCCATGCCAGCGGCAGGGAGTGGGTTGGCATGTGCCGCTGGAACCGTATCCCTTGGTCTGTGTATGAAGAACCCGAACCCTTCTCTTCTCATTGTGGGTATATGGATCCTGCTTCTGGCGGGAGAATTTGGTTTTGCCATCGGATGGGAGATCGGGGGCAAAGGGGCGGATGGGGAGGAGACTCAAGAGCCATCTCCAACTTTCACGCCCATCGTGTTGCTATCGCCTACCCCCTCCCAGACGGCTACTTCAACGCCCTCGCCCGCCAAGCCCACAAGTACTTCCAAGCCAGTCCCTACGCCAACGCCATCGGAGACAGCGACACCCCTTGGGGAGCCATCCCCCGAATGGACCGCGACGGCTTATCCCACACAAAGCGTTACCCCAACGGATTCGTCGACGCCGACCTGGACGGATACACCGACGGCTTCTTCCACTCCAATATGGACTCCGAGTGATTCGCCTATGGATACACCGACAGAGACCTTCATGCCGACGTGGACTGCTAGTCCAACGGATAGCCCATCCCCAACCGCGACGCCAAGCCCAACCTGGACCGCGACACCGACGATGACGCAGACATCCACCGATACACCCGTACCTACGCCTACCCGAGAACCGACTCCAACGAATAGCCCGACAATGCATGGGACGCCAACCCAGACAGCGACCTCTACCCCCACAATCACACCAACGAACTCACCAACGCCCTCATGCACAGATACTCCCACGATGACGAATAGCCCAACGCACACGGCGACGTTCACGCCATCTTGGACACACACGCCAACTATTACTTACACGCCGACGAACTCTCCGTCGCCCTCGCCCACACCGAGCGCGACATGGACGTATACACCAACAATGACAAATAGCCCAACGCACACAGCGACGGTCACGCCGACTTGGACTAACACGCCAACGGTGACGCATACTCCGGCGAACTCTCCGACCCCTTCGGCTACATGGACGCCGACGGTTTCGCCTACACCGACTGCAACCTGGACTTTTACTTCAACAATGACTAATAGCCCAACGCACACAGCGACGGTCACGCCAACTTGGACAAACACGCCAACGGTGGCGCATACACCGACGAACTCTCCTACCCCTTCGGCTACATGGACGCCGACGGTTTCGCCTACACCGACC
>JAVFAP010000103.1:0-9572 GCA_034002445.1 bacterium
CCGATCTAGCGGCCAAGCCCAAGGTAAACAAGCAAAACAGGGTGAGAAACAGAGAACCTCGTCTCATGGGTTTTTCCTTCCTTTGTCGGGTGATTGAGTTAAAGAATCATCCCATGAATTTTGCCGGAAAGCGAGGGTTTCAACTCTGTTTGGGAGGAGTTTGGAAATAGTGCCCCGTCCTGTTGGCTTCGGGGGGAATGGGACCGGAACGATTTTTCTGCCGGAATGCGCGGGGAGAAAGGCCGGTGACTTTGCGAAATTGACGGGAAAAATAGTTGCTGTCATTAAAGCCGGTTTGGATGGCGATGGTGGTGATGTTTTCATCGCTTTGCAGCAAGAGGCGGGCGGCGTGCTGGATTCGCAGATGGATGAGGTAGGTGATGGGTGGCATCCCCATGGCAGCTTCGAAGGTTCGGATAAAACTGCGCTTGGACATGTGGGCGATATTCGCCAGTTCCTCTAGGGTAATTTCGGTTGGGTAGCGGGATTCCAAATGGGTGATGGTTTCGGCCAGGCGCAGGAGGGCCCGCGAATCGGGATTTTGGGTTTGGCCATAGCAGCGGGAGAGAAAGCCGATCAATTGCATGAATACCGAGATGGCCATGAAACCAAAGCCAGTCTGGCGCTCCTTGAGTTCTTGATCCAACTGATCGATGAGGCCTGAGACGATACCAAGGTCTTTGGGAGAGAGATGCAACCGGCTTTTAAACTGGTGCCGTTCGCGCCAAGCTGGTTCTAGGGTAAACAGTACATGGTAGCCGGGGAGTTTGTGGAGATCGGCGGTTTTCATCTGCAACTTGTCGAGATCGAAGAGGACGTTGATCAAGCGCAACTCTTCCATGTTGCGGTAGTCATGCGGGCGAGCCCCGCCAAGGACGAAGACGTCGCCGGCGGAGAGGGTCCAGGAATCGGTGCCGGTAAGGTGGAGACCGCGGCCACCCGTGATGATGACCAGTTCAAAAAACTCATGGGCGTGCAGGCCGAACGGTTCCTGAGGATCGCGGCGTTCGATGGCGATGGGGAAGCCATCGGGGTGGAACCAATGTTCTTTCTTGAGGGTTGGGATCATGGCCTGGAATGGAACCGAATGATTGATTGGCATTATCGTGCTATCTTTCGGCACAATTGTCAAGGACACAAGAAGGTTGACATACTAATATACATGGCGAAAACTGAGAAAATTTGGATGGACTGGATGCCTTCCCTTGGGTGGAACCGTATGGGATGATTTGTGTTGGTTTTCCAGATCTATCCTGAAATCAGAAAACTTACATGGGGTGTATAACATGCCAGTAAAGAGTCAACGGATCGAAGCACAATTTAACTTAGCCAAAGCGCAGTATGCGGAGATGGGAGTGGATGTCGACAAGGCCCTCGAACGCCTGGCCCAGATTCCCATCTCGCTGCATTGCTGGCAGGGAGATGATGTCGGTGGATTTGAGAAGAGTGGAGAAGAGTTAGGCGGCGGATTGGCCGTTACCGGGAATTACCCAGGTAAAGCCCGCAGCGCGGATGAATTGCGGATGGACTTGGACAAGGCGCTGGCGCTGATTCCGGGCCGCCACCGTCTCAACCTGCATGCCTGCTATGCCGAAACGGGTGGGAAGAAAGTGGATCGGAATGAACTGGAACCCGCTCATTTCCAGGGCTGGATCGATTGGGCCAAGGCCAAGGGCTTGGGGATGGATTTCAATCCGACCTATTTTGCCCATCCCAAGGCGGATGATGGCTTTACCCTGGCGCATCCCGATGCGGGCATTCGCCAATTTTGGATCGAACATGGGCAGGCGTGCCGACGGATTGGCGCGGTGATGGGAAAGGCACTGGGGAGTCCCACCGTAACGAATGTTTGGATTCCCGATGGCTTTAAAGATCTGCCGATTGACCGCAAGGGGCCGCGGGAACGCTTGGCGGCCGCCTTGGATGCGGTGTTCGCGGAGAAACTTGACTCTTCCCATGTGCTGGACGCGGTGGAAAGCAAGTTGTTTGGGATCGGCTCGGAAAGTTATGTGGTCGGTTCGCATGAATTCTACATGGGCTATGCCATCAAGAATAACAAACTGCTCTGTCTGGACAGCGGGCATTTTCACCCGACCGAAACGGTATCGGACAAAATTTCCGCAGTGATGTGCTGGGTGGATGAGGTTCTGCTGCATGTCAGCCGTGGGGTCCGATGGGACAGCGACCATGTCGTCTTGCTTTCAGATGAACTGCAAGCCTTGGCCCAGGAACTGGTGCGTGGGGATTACCTGAACCGGGTGCATATTGGGCTGGATTATTTCGACGCGAGCATCAACCGGATCGCGGCCTGGGTGATTGGGACACGGTGCATGATCAAGGCCTTGCTGATGGCGTTGCTGGAACCGATCGGCTCATTGCGGGAGATGGAGAGCAAAGGCTGCTTGACCGGCCGGCTGGCGATGCTGGAAGAGTTGAAGACCATGCCCTTTGGGGCGGTGTGGGATTACTATTGCCTGAAAGCGGATGTCCCCGCCGGGACCGTGTGGATGGATGAAGTAAGACAGTATGAAACCACTGTATTAGCGAAGAGGTGAGAAGGATTCATGAACGATACAACACAGAAACATGGTTCTCTTGCGGAAGAGATCGGGTTGCCGAAGAGCGAGTATGAGCGGGAGCCCGTGCCAAAAAAATCGTTGCTGGGGTTCAAGAGTTTTATCGGGATGTATGCTGGGGAGCATTGCGCCGGGACAGAACTGATGCTGGGGCCCTTGTTTGTCGCCTGTGGGGTCAGTGCGTTTGATCTCTTGGTGGGGCTTCTTTTGGGGAATCTCCTGGCGGTCCTGAGCTGGGTGTTTATGACCGCTCCCATCGCGACCCGGGCGCGGCTGACCCTATATTACCAATTGGAGAAGATTTGCGGCCGCAACCTGGTTACTCTGTACAACTTGGCCAATGGGGTGATGTTCTGCTTTTTGGCGGGCGCGATGGTGACGGTGTCGGCGACGGCGGTCGGGGTATGGTTTGATTTCCCCATGCCGGGTTTGAACGATCTGTACCCCAATAGTATTGGCTGGGTTCTGGCGGTCTTCTTTGTGGGGCTGGCCATCTCGATTGTCGCGGCGTATGGCTATGAAACAGTGGCAAAGTTTGCCAATATCGCTTCGCCGTGGATGGTGCTGGTTTTCTTCGCGTTCGCGTTTGTGGCGATGCCCCAGCTGGGCGTGACCTCATTTGGTGATTTTTGGCAAGTGGCGAAGGAAAATATTTGGAAGGGTGGCGATCCCCTGCCGGGCAAGGTGAAATTCACCTTCTGGCATGTGCTCTTCTGGTCTTGGTTCTGCAACATGGCCATGCATATTGGGATGTCGGATCTGAGCGTGTTCCGCTTTGCCAAAAAATCCTGGTATGGAGTGGCTTCCGCCTCGGGGATGTATGTCGGGCATTATTTCGCCTGGATCGCGGCCTCCATGCTGTACGCGTTGCAGCTGTACCGCGATCCTTCCAATACCAACGTGCTGCCGGGGCCGATGGCCTATGACGCCGCCGGTGTCGCGGGTTTAATCTGTGTGATTATCGCGGGGTGGACGACCGCCAACCCGACCATTTACAGGGCGGGGTTGGCCTTCCAGGCGGTTCTTCCCAAGCAATCACGGGCCAAGGTGACGTTTATCACCGGGATGATTGCCACCTTCGCGGGGATGTTCCCGGCGATCGCCATGAAATTGCTGGATTTTGTCTCGCTCTACGGTTTGGTTTTGATGCCCATGGGTGCGGTGATCTTTGTTGATTTCTGGCTTTTGCCTAAATTAGGACTGAAGAGTTATTACGCGGAACTCACTGGGATTTCGTTCAATTGGGCCGCGGGACTCAGTTGGTTTGTAACGCTGGCGGTGTGCTTGCTTCTCACGTGGAATGGCCATGTCCAGATTTACTTCGTCAGTCTGCCGGGCTGGTTTGTGGCGGCCGCGATTTACATTCTTGTAAGCCTTGTTTATCAAAAACGAGGCGCGGCGCTGCCCGTGCGGGAAGGAGTGTAAGATGATGCGAATTATACTACAGATTATTTCTTGGATCGCCTTGGGGCTGACTATCCTGCCCAGCATGCTGTTTTGTGCTGGGATGATGGAACTTCCGACCGTGAAATGGCTGATGTTGGTCGCTACGATTGTGTGGCTGGGCGTTACCCCCTTCTGGATGGGACGGGAAGGCGTTTCGTCCCCCCAGGAATAAGAGTGAAACACATAGGGGGCCGGATATCTTTCGGGATATCCGGCTCTTGTTCCATGGAGACAACCGAAGAGATCGAGGGCGAGACATGATGAAAAAACGGTGCTATTTAGGCGTGGATTTAGGTGCGGAGAGTGGCCGGGTGATGGCCGGGCTGTTTGACGGGGAGCGGATCGAGATTGAAGAAATGTGCCGATTCCCCAATGGCGCGGTGTCGCTGGGCGGAACCTTGCGCTGGGATGTCCTGCGTTTATGGGCGGAAATCAAGAAAGGGCTGGCGGCAGCCGCGGAGAAATACGGGGATGAGATCGTCTCTGCCGGGGTGGATACTTGGGGCGTGGACTATGTGTTGTTCTCCAAATCCATGGAGATGCTGGGGCAGCCCTACCATTACCGGGACAGCCGGACGGTGGGGATGTTGGAGACCGCGTTCGCCAAGGTCTCGCGGGAGCAAATCTTCAACCAAACCGGGTTGCAGTTCATGGAACTGAATACCCTGTACCAGCTTTTGGCGGTGCAGCGGGACCATCCGGAACTGATGGCGGCCGCGGATTCGCTCTTGATGATGCCGGACTTTTTCCACTGGTGTCTTTCCGGCGCCAAGGTGAGTGAATTTACCGAAGCGACGACTTCGCAATGTTTTCATCCGATCGAAGGGACGTGGGCCAAGGATTTATTGAAGCAGTTTAACTTGCCTTGTCATATCTTCCCCGAAGTTGTCCAGCCGGGGACGAAAATCGGCTCCCTGCTGGATTCGGTCGCGACGGAAACGGGGCTGGCCAAGATTGCCATTGTCGCTCCGGCGTCACACGATACCGGCTCGGCGGTCGCGGCGGTGCCAACCAAGAATACCGGCAAACCCAACTGGGCGTATATCAGTTCGGGTACCTGGTCGCTGGTCGGGGTGGAGATCAAGCCCGCGCTGCTGTCGCTGGATGTGATGGATCTCAACTTCACCAACGAGGGCGGTGTGGATGGAACCTACCGGCTGTTGAAGAACATTATGGGATTATGGCTGGTGCAGCAATCCAAGCGCGCGTTTGAGAAGAAGGGACGCAGTTTGGATTATTCTGAACTGACCCGGCTGGCGGAAGAAGCCCCGGCGTTCCGGTCGCTGGTTAATCCTGACGACGCACGCTTTTTGAATCCACCGGATATGACTGAAGCGATTCAATCGTACTGCCGCGATACCAACCAGCCTGTTCCGGAGACCGAAGGCCAGTTTGTGCGCTGTGCTTTGGAAAGTTTGGCGTTGAAGTACGACATGGTGTTGCGCTTGATCGAAGAGTTGACCAATACGCCCATCGAAGTGATTCATATCGTGGGGGGCGGCACCCAGAACCATTTGCTGAACCAAATGGCGTCCGACGCCTGCAATAAGCCGGTCGTGACGGGGCCAGTGGAAGCGACGGTGTTGGGGAATGTACTGGTTCAGGCGCGCACAGCGGGAGATGTGGGCTCGCTGGATGAAATCCGCACCGTGGTACGTCAGTCCAGTGTGATGGAGACATACGAACCCCACCCGAGTGACGCTTGGCAGGAAGCCAAAGGTCGCTTCGCGAAATTACTATAGTTTCAGTCAGAGATGGAGTTGGAGGGATCGGGAAACCTGAATCCCTCCGCATTCCAACTTGGAACCCAATCGTCCCGTTGATAGGGGGGATTCGTGTTTCGGGATGAACGATTTGATCTTGTGTATGATGTTTGTCGGTGGACTGGGTGAAGGAATGAACATACCCGGTTTCAAGAATCGGGCTATTTGAACTTGAAGAGGATTGATGATGAACAATCGCCATTTACTTCACCCCCGGGATGAAATCATGCAGACGATGGAACGGATTTACCGTTACCGGATGACGACGACGTCGGGCGGTAATCTGTCGTTGCGGGATGGAGAGGATATTTGGATCACACCCGCCCGTGTCGACAAGGGCACGCTGCGGCGGGATGATATCGTATGCGTCAAAGCGGATGGGACGGTGGTAGGGCCACACCCGCCCTCGTCCGAGTTTCCCTTTCACCGTGCCATTTACCAAGCGCGGCCAGATATCCAGGGGATAGTCCATGCCCACCCGGTGGCGCTGGTGGCGTTCAGCATTGGCCGGGATGTACCCAACACACGGCTGTTCCATCAAGCCCGGCATGTGTGTGGCGAGGTGGTTCGGATTCCGTACGCCTTGCCTGGCAGCGAGGCGCTGGCGGAACAAATTGCGACGACATTTCGCCAAGGTGCCTATTGCGCCATCATGCAGAATCACGGGGTGGTGATTGGCAGTGAAAGCCTGCAAAGCGCTTTCCAGCGCTTCGAAACGCTGGAGTTTACTGCCAAGACGATCATCAAGGCCAGCCACTTGGGGCCGGTACACTATTTGAATGATGAGCAGATTGCTCTGCCGCGGCAAACGGCCGTTCTCTTGCCGGAGTTTACTCCAGGACCAGCCAGCAGCGAGGAAAAGGATCTGCGGCGGCAACTTTGCCAGTTTGTGCGGCGGGGTTATCAGCAGCGTTTGCTGATCAGTACCGAAGGCAGTTTTTCCGCACGGGTGGATGCCCAATCTTTTCTGATTACCCCGTATCAAGTGGACCGGAATAGGCTGGATTTGGAAGATCTGGTTCTGGTGCGGGACGGCCAGCGCGAAGAGGGGAAGATCCCCAGCCGCGCCAACCGAAACCATGCGGCAATCTATCGGCTTTACCCCCAGATCAACGCGATTGTCAACGCGTATACCGTCAACGCGACCGCTTTCAGCGTTACCGGAGCCGCCCTGGATACACGTACGATCCCGGAAAGTTATATCTTTCTGCGGGATGCGGTCCGAATCCCCTATGGGGTACAGTTTCAGGATAGTAGCGCCCTGGCGGCCGCCATCTCCCCCACCCGGCCGATTGCCTTGCTGGCGAATGATGGGGTGCTGGTGGTGGGGAAGAGTGTATTGGATACGTTTGATCGCCTGGAAGTCTTGGAATCGACCGCCGAGGCGCTGATCAATTGCCGCCCCCTGGGTTCGGTTTCCCCGATGGATGATGGGGTGATTGAAGAACTCCGTGCCGCGTTTTTCCCGACAGACTAAGCGGAACCCACGGATGCCCACGGATCAATGAGATTGGAACGGGTCAGGAGTATATCGTAATGCGCTATATGACAATTGGTTTCTTGTTTCTAAGCGTTGTCCTCGCAGGGCACGCGCAAGACGCGGGTGGATGGGATACCTACAGCGACACCTGGGCCGCGACCGATGGGCTGGGGCGGGTGGTCGTGGAACATGATGTAACCGGCGGGCTCCGACCCGAGAAAACGGTGGGGGTATTCTACTATATTTGGCATGGGCAGCATGGCACCGCTCTTCATGATATCACCAAGATACGGGAAGCGAATCCCGAAAATCCCGCATGGGGGCCAGTCGGGATTTTTCATCATTGGGGCGAGCCGTTGTATGGATACTACATCGCCGATGATGCATACGTGATCCGCAAGAACGCGCAAATGCTGGCGGACGCGGGGGTGGATGTGATCTTTTTTGATGTCACCAACGCGTTCCCTTACACCTCCGTGTATTTGAAACTGTGCCAGATTTATACAGAAATTCGAGCCCAGGGGGGGCGCACTCCCCAGATCGCGTTTTTGACCAATAGCGCCTCTGGACAGACGGTCCAGAGTGTCTACGACAATTTATATGCCAAGGGGCTATATAAGGATTTGTGGTTCCATTGGGATGGCAAGCCGCTCATCTTGGCGAAGACCGAGGAAATGACGCCGGAAACGTTGGATTTCTTCACCGTCCGTCGCTCGTGGGCCTGGGATCCAGGCAAGGACAAATGGCCCTGGCTGGAGCGCTATCCCCAAAAAGGGGGATGGCATGATAGCCCGGAGAAAATCGAGCAGATGGTGGTGGAAACCGCTGAGCATCCCATCGGGCATAATGACGGCCTGGGCTTAGGCAAGAGTTTCCGCAATAATGTGCAGCCCAAGCCGGGCTTTTATGAGAGTGAACAAGGGTATTATTTTGCCGCGCAATGGGAGCAGGCGCTGAAGATCAATCCCGCCTTTGTGTTCATCACCCAGTGGAATGAATGGATCGCGCAACGCTTTTTGGCTGAAGCCGATCAAGTGTTTGCCGGGCAACCGATCAAAAAGGGCGACACGTTTTTTGTGGATGTGTACAGCATGGAATTCAACCGGGATATCGAGCCCATGCAGGGTGGCTACCAGGATAATTACTACTATCAAATGGTGGATGGCATTCGCCGGTTCAAGGGTACACGGCCCCTGCCACCGGCCTCGGCGGCCCAGACGATTGCCTTGGAGGATTTTCAAGCCTGGGCGGACGTGCAGCCGGAATACCGGGATGACCGGGGCGATCTCTCTTCCCGGGATCATAAGGGGTATGGCGATCTTCATTTTACCAACCAAGGCGGGCTCCATGATTTGCTTAAAGCCAAAATCGCCCGGGATGCGCAAAATCTGTATTTCTACATAGAGACTGTGGATGCGCTCCAGCCCATCGAGGCCACCAACTGGATGCGTTTGTTTCTCTCCATCGAGGGACGTGAAGGCCCGGTGTGGGAGACCTGGCAGTACCTAGTTCAGCCCCAGCGGGCAGCGGCGGATTCCCCTCTGACTTTGTACTGTAGTGAGGGCGGGTGGCAATGGCAGGCCCTGGCCGATGTGGATTGGGCAATGGAAGGAAACCGCATGGCGCTGCGGATTCCCCGATCCCTGCTGGGACTGGGCGGCGCCGATCCGGTTGCGATCCGCTTTAAATGGGCCGATGGGATGCAGGATCCTTCGCCGCTGGATTGGATTCTTCATGGGGATACGGCGCCCAATGGCCGTTTCCAGTACCGTTACCGGGCGGAAGAGGCGTCGGCGGTTCCTCCTACCCCATAATCTTGGATTCATAAAAAAACGATATTTATAAAGTACATTTATAGGCATAGTGGAGATGAGAATGAACAGAAGAAAATGCTTTTCTCAATTCGTATTTCCGATCGTGACCGCACTGCTCATTATGGGCAGTATAGCTGGATTCAGTGCGGAGTTGCCCCGGCCGATCGCGGGCGACGCCATGACCAGCAAGACCACATTTGATCCCCGGGTGCGGCAGTACATCACCCCGCAGCGGGTGGTGTGGTTTTCGAATGATGAGGCAGCGGTAGTCGAGAATCCTGAAAGTTTACTGGAAATGCGGTCCGGACAGGTGACGTTGGATGCCCACGATCCCTGCGTATTGCGTACCCAGGGTAAGCCAGCGGGAATTTTGTTGGATTTTGGCAAAGAACTGCAAGGTGGCGTGCAGATTATGGGCTGGCATTCCAAGGGGAACAAGCCCGTGCGGTTGCGGGTGCGCTTTGGGGAATCGGTCAGCGAAGCGATGAGTGAT
>JAVFAP010000104.1:0-9517 GCA_034002445.1 bacterium
ACGACGACTGGCAAACGTTTCAGCGCTACCGGATCAAGACAAATGAGCAAAAACTCTACCCCTATCGCCAACAAATCAATGACCAATGGCCCCAAGCCGCCTAGCGGAAGGCGAGTTACACCCAAATTGATTATACTTTCGTGAAATCTCTTTTTTGAGTGTGGCGTGAAATTAACAATTCTATCTTGTGATAAATTAGTGTTGATGAGTTAAATAATGAGTATATTTTAAAATTGTATACAGGACTGATAGAAATGTTGATTGAACATCTTGTATTGGATTCCGACTATATGATATGGATTTACCGCTTGACAGGGTGGAGGGATCTGAGAAAATAGGTGGTTCATCTGGGGTCCATTCTGGGGAATGGGCGGGGAGAGTGGGTGGTTCATCGACTGGGGGCGGGCTGGGATTGGTTCCGCTGGCGGGGTGGTGAATCGGGAAGGCTGGAGAGACGATGTTGGATCGAATCATCCCTAGAATCGTTTGCAAAGAAAAATTTAATTGGTATAGCCGAATCGTTTGGATTGGGGCATTTCTTATAATTCTGCTAAGTATGCCGTGGGACGGTTGGGGGCAGGCGGAGGGGGATGGGCCTCGGTATTACACCCCAGTGGAGCCGGGGGAGGCGCGGGTGATCGAATGTGATGTGGCGGTGTATGGGGGCACGCCGGCGGGGTTCACGGCGGCGGTCCAGGCCGCGCGCATGGGGCAGAAGGTCGTCTTTCTGTCCTTCAACCGCCATGTGGGCGGGCTGACGTCGGGTGGTTTGACCGCGACTGATGTCGGCAATAAGGAAGCCATCGGCGGCATGGCGATGGAGTACTATAAACGCATAGGTAAAATTCTGGATTTCCGCCCCTCGGAGGCCGAAACCCTGTTCCGCCAGATGCTGGAAGAGGCGGGGGTGCAGGTTCTGTATGAACGTTGCCTGGCTTCGGTGGGGATGGATGGGCCGCGCCTCTTGTCCATCACCATGGAGACGGGGGAGACCATCCAGGCGGCGATGTTTGTCGATGCCACCTACGAGGGTGATTTGCTGGCGGCGGCGGAGGTCTCCTACCATGTCGGCCGCGAGCCGAACCGGGCCTATGGCGAATCGCTGGCGGGGCAATGGCAGACGATTTCGTGGCTGGACACCTATCAGTTTTGCCGCTTGCCGCTGAGTCCCTATCGGTTGCCGGGTGATCCTGCTTCGGGATTGCTGCCGGAAATTGCCATCGAAGCCCCGGGGAAGAAGGGTGAGGGAGACTACAAAGTTCAAGCCTACAATTTCCGGGTTTTTCTTTCGGACAAAGAGGGCAAGATCCCCTTTCCCAAGCCGCAGGGCTATGATTCCGACCGCTATGCGCTATTGGCCCGTTTTCTTAACGCGGACGCCCGAGTGCGCTGGGTGTTGAATTACACCACCGCGCCCATGACGGATGGGCCGGTGCAGATGCGCAATGGCGACAGCAACAACGCGGGGAGTTTTTCCTCGGATTATGTTGGGGGGAACTACCCGTGGCCGGATGGCACCTATCAGCCGGGTTCGTTTGCCGAACTGCCGCCGCCGCGGCGCGGGCTGCCCGTGCCACTGAGGGCGTTGTATGAACTCCGGGAGGAAATCTTCCAGGATCATGTCCAGTACCAGCAGGGATTAATGTACTTCCTGGCCCACGATCCCCAGGTGCCGGATGAACTGCAAGCACGGGTGAACCGGTTTGGTTTGGATCCCAACGAGTTTCAGGATACCGGGTACTGGCCGCACCAGCTCTATGTGCGTGAAGGCCGCCGCATGGTGTCGGCGTATGTGATGACGCAAGCGAATTGTGAGTCGAAGCGAACCGTGCCCGATTCGGTGGGGCTGGCGTCCTATCCGATGGATTCGCATTTCTGCCAACGGGTTGTCGTTGTGGAGAAGGGCGTGACAACCGTGCGCAACGAGGGCGGATTTGGCCATCCCTGTCCCAAGCCCTATCCGGTGGCGTACCGCGCGATCGTGCCCAAGAAAGAGGAATGCGTCAATCTGCTGGTGCCGGTGTGCCTCTCCGCCTCGCACGCCGCGTATGGTTCGATCCGCATGGAGCCGGTTTTCATGATCCTGGGGCAGAGCGCGGGGACCGCGGCGGCGCTGGCGATCGAGGAAGGGATCGCGCTGCAGGATCTGGATTACAAGAAACTCCAGGCGAAATTGCTGGCGGATGGGCAACTGCTGGGCGAGGCGCCTCCATCCCATATCGAGTATTGAAGGATCCGCACGGGATCTATTCCATTCAACAATAACAAAACCCCATCTTGGGCTGCACGCCGGGATGGGGTTTTTTATTGTGCAGTGTTGGGATTTCTGCCCCCTCAGGGATGGTTCTCGGTTTTCCAATGTTGCATGAAGAGAAGCAGGTCGTGGCTGTTGATCTGGCCATCCCCATTGAGGTCGGGGTTGGCTGTCACCGGCCCGGGGGTCGGGGTGGCGGTGGGGACAAGCGTAGGCGTTGCGGCGGGGGTGGCGGTGGGCAGGAACAAAAAGGGAGTCGCGGTGGGAGTGGGGCTGGCGTAGGGCGTGGCGGTGGGCTGAGAGCCCTGGTTGGATTGCAGCAGTAGTACTTCATCTGAGGAGGTGGTGACAACCAGACCAGCGCTCTGGTCTGCGAAATAAAGCCCTGGAATGATTACACGGGGGGACTGGAGCGGATAAACAAGGCCGTGGCGGCCCCCAAAAATATCGTTGGTGCGCTGAAAGGCCATGACCCCCTGCGGGCTGGCGTACAGCCATTCATCCACGCCGTCTTGGTTGATATCCAGAGGGGCGAGGGGCGGCGTGAGGAGATCCCCGGCCAGACGGACTTGCTGGACACGGACATGGCCGAAAAGGTCTGGCGTGATGGTGCTGAAGAGCCAGATGGGGTCTGGTTCGCCGCTGTCGGCGATGACGACAAATTGTGGCTCGCCGGGCCGGGAGGCGATACCGGGCTGCGCCTGGACCCAATCGCCCTTGAGGGCCAGTTTGGTCCGGTCGAGCGATTCGAGATTCCCTCCGCCCCACAGGATGTGGGGGTCCAGATTGGGGGAGGTTCCACCCCGGGAGATGGAGACCAGCAGATCGTCCACGTCATCGTGGTTTAAATCGCCATGGGTCCAAAAGCCCTTGCCCAGGTTGTTGAGGATGAGTGGCTTGGCGGGCTGGAAGGCGCCATCGCCTCCGCCCAGGACATAGAAGGGATCCCCACCCAGGACGAGATCGGGGATGGTGTCCTGATTGATATCGAAGAGGGCGAGAGTTTGGAGTTGGGTGTTGACGGTGGCGGTGAAGCCCTTGGTGAAGGTGCCTTCGTCATTGGCGAGAAAGACGGTGAAGATGGTCTGGACCGCGTTGGATGTCGCGGCGATGAAATCCGTCTTGCCATCGCGGTTGAGGTCGCCTGTGGCAAGCCGCTGCGGTTTGTTAATCTCGTAGGTTTGCAGGGAATCCGTTAGGGTGTGCCCATCGGAAGGGATCAGGATCACTTGGCTGTTTTCCTGGGACCAGAGGAGGGCGTCGGCGATGCCGTCGTGGTTCAGATCAGCGGCGAGACCGCCGCTGATGCGGGCGGGAAGGGGGATTCGGGCGCGCTCTGTGAATGGGTCCGCAGGCAGTGGGGCGGGATCGGGAGGCGGAGGCATCAAGACCGTGGCCGGGGCGATCTTCAAGCCCCAGCCCCAGAGACGGCCGGTGCCGCCGGACTGGGTATCGGTGACGCGCAAGGTCCATTCTCCCTGGGGATTGGTCTGGAGAAGGCTTGTCAGCGGTTCGGCCGCAGTGGCGGTGATTTCATAGATGGGTGCGTAGGGATTGGTTGGCGCTGGGGTTTGGGCATGGAGGAGGATGGTTTTTTGGGGCGAGACAAGAGTGATTTGTAGTTGTTCAAAAGCCGGGTGTTCGATTTTGAAGGAGACCTCGATCTGCTCGATGGGGTCGCTGCCGGGGATGGTAATGGTGTGCGAAAGGGAACCCTGGCCCGCGTCGGGGATGGGCAGATCGGTGATTTGTTCGGCCACTGCGACGGGGGTTTCCTCCACCACGCCCCACCCGAGGGAGGGGAGGAGGAAAGCCAGCAGCAGCCAGGCCGCGAAATTAAGATTTTTTACGGCGGAATTGGGGTTTCTTTTGGGGTGTGGGTAACGATTTTTCACTGGCGGTCATCCCTGTTTGTTCCAGTTCGGTAATTTTGTCACGGTACACGGCGGCTTTTTCAAATTCCAGATTTTTGGCCGCTTCCAGCATTTTGCGTTTGAGTTCCAGGATGGCTTCCTTGGTGCTTTTGCCCTTGATTTCCAACGAATCGGAGATTTTGAAGAGGAGTTCTTCGGACTCACGTTTTTTGGAGGAACGCAGTTCCAGCATGGAGCGCACGGCTTTTTGAATGGTCTTGGGGATAATGCCGTGTTTTTCGTTGTAGTCCAACTGAATGGTGCGGCGGCGTTCCATCACGGCGATAGCGCGCGCCATGGATTGGGTGGGCTTGTCCGCGTACATAATCACCTCGCCAGCGACATTGCGGGCGGCGCGGCCGCAGGTCTGGATGAGGGAGCGTTCATCGCGGAGGAAACCTTCGCGGTCGGCGTCCATGATGGCGACCAGGGAGACTTCGGGGAGATCCAGGCCTTCGCGGAGCAAGTTGACGCCCACGACGACATCGAATTCGCCGGAGCGCAGCCCTTCCAGAATTTCCGCCCGTTCCAGGGTTTCGATCTGGAAGTGAAGGTAGCGGACCTTGATATTCAATTGCATGAGGTAGTTGGACAAGTCCTCGGCCATGCGCTTGGTCAGGGTGGTGACCAAGGTGCGTTCGTTGCGGGCGACCCGTTCGTTGATGCGGCCAATGAGGTCTTCCACCTGGCCGGTGGCGGGACGGATGGTGATTTTGGGATCGACCAGGCCGGTGGGGCGGATAATTTGTTCGACCACTTGTTCACTATGTTTGAGTTCGATATCCGCCGGGGTGGCGGAGACAAAGATAGCCTGGCGGATGTTCGCCCAGAACTCATCGAAGGAGAGGGGCCGGTTATCCAGGGCGGAAGGGAGGCGAAAGCCAAATTCCACCAGGGTTTTTTTGCGGCTCTGGTCCCCGCCGTACATGCCGCGCACCTGGGGCAGCATGATGTGGGATTCGTCCACGATCAAGAGAAAATCATCGGGGAAATAATCCATCAGGGTGTGGGGCGGTTCGCCGGCCTGGCGGCCATCGAGATGGCGAGAGTAGTTCTCGATGCCCTGGCAGAGGCCGGTGTTAAGCAGCATTTCCAGGTCGTACATGGTGCGCTGCTCCAGGCGCTGGGCTTCCAGCAGTTTGTTTTGCTGGCGTAGTTCTTGCAGGCGATCGTGGAGTTCTTCCTTGATGGTCTGCATGGCTCGCTGCAAGCGGGCGGGGGCGGTGACATAGTGGCTGGCGGGATAAATGGTGATCTTGCTGTGCTCGCCGGTGACTTCGCCGGTGAGGGGATCGAAGGCCATGATCCGATCCACTTCATCCCCCCAAAAATCGATCCGCAGGGGCTGGTCGCCATAGGCGGGGAAGATTTCGACGATATCGCCCCGCACCCGCAGGGTGCCCCGGTGAAAATCCATATCGTTGCGGACATACTGCAAATCCACCAGGCGGCGGAGGAATTGTTGCCGGGGGAGGCTGTCGCCCACGGCGATGGGGCAGGTCATCTCGATGTATTCTTCCGGCGAGCCCAGGCCGTAGATGCAGGAGACCGAGGCGACGATGATCACATCGCGCCGTTCCATGAGGTTTGTTGTCGCTTCCAGGCGCAGGCGCTCGATTTCCTCGTTGATCGTGGCCTCTTTTTCGATATAGACATCCTTGGAGGGCACGTAGGCCTCGGGCTGATAAAAATCGTAGTAAGAAACAAAGTAGCCGACGGCGTTGTGGGGGAAAAATTCCTTGAACTCGCTGTACAACTGCGCCGCCAGCACCTTGTTGTGGGACATGATGAGGGTGGGTTTGTTGACATGGGCGATGACGTTTGCCATGGTGAAGGTCTTGCCGCTGCCGGTGACGCCAACCAGGGTTTGGAATTGGTTGCGATCCACGATCCCTTGGATTAACTGGGAAATGGCCTGGGGCTGATCGCCGGTCGGTTTGTAGTTGGAGACCAGTTGGAAGGGGATCTGCTTGATATCCCGCTTGCCCCGCGCGGCACTTTCGGCCATGGCGATGATTTTATTGGTCCGGATACCCATGTGGTTTTGTCCTTGGGCGCAAGATGGATTGGTCCCGCTCCGTTTGGGCCTGTGTGATTTGTCGGGGCAGCTCAGCCCTCGTGGTTTTCCTCCGGCGGATTGGTGATGGCTTGTTCCAACGCATGCACAATGTCGGGGTCGAAGGCGCGGTTTTTCATGCGGTGGATGACCCGGAGGGCCATCTCGTGCGAGTGATGACGATTGTAGAGCTGAGCGAAGGTGTGAGCGACCGTGATGATTCGGGACCCGAGAGGGATTTTATTTCCCTTGAGGCCGTCGGGGAAGCCTTGGCCATCCCAGGCTTCGTTGACATGGTAGACCATCAGGGCGATTTCGTTGGACAAGCCCATGGATTCCACAAAGCGACGGCTGAGCAAGGGGCCCTTGCGCTGCTGTTCTTCGATAGAGACATGGCTTTGCATGGAGCGGATCATGCCGGTGTCGTGCAAAAGGGCGGCGAAAGTCAAGCGTTGATATTCCAAGTCGCTGAGACGTAGCACGGATGCGATGCGCAGCGCCCATTCGCAGGTCATCACCGTGGTCCCAGGGGTATCGGGATCGTGGGTTTCGATGATGTTGGCGATGGTTTTGAGCGCGTTGATGGTGATGGTGCGTTCGCCCTCGTGCAGGCGGGCATTTTTGATGGCGATGATCACCTGTTCGGCAAAGGTTAGCAGGATTTCGCGCTCGCCGGGGGTGAAGTTATCCTCTTTATCCGCCACCATGATGACGCCTTCGATATCGGTATCGAAGAGCGCGACGGCCATATAGGCTTCGGAAGGGTAGATATCCCCCGAATCAACCCAGGGGGGCGGGGTTTTCTCGCTGGGATGGTAGATCACCGGATTAAAATTTTCGGCGACCCAGCCGGGCAGCCCTTCTCCAAACTGGAGGGTTCTATGCCCAATTTCATTTTTTTCCAAGCCCAAGGTGACCTTGGGAATCAGTTTGGTTTTGGCTTTATCACAGATCAGGATCGCGCATTTTTTGACTTTGAGGAGTTGTTTGGTTAATTGGCCAATTTTGGGCAGCAGTTCCTTGGTGGTGATGCGCGAACTCATCAGGCGATGTACGACATGGATCGTGGAAAGCGCCTTGCGGCGCTGGCTCATGCGTTCCAGGGTCAAGGCGTTGTCGATCGCGGCCGCCCCGCCGATGGTCAGCATGCGGATCAGGCTCTGGCGGTTTTCCGACACCGGATGGAACGAGTCCACCCAGGTCAAAAAAATTCCAATGAGTGTCGTATTGCGATAAAACGGGATCGCCAGACAAATTTGATCTTCTGGCGGTGCTTGATGCTCCTGAAGCACGCGGATTGTCCATTGGCGCAACGGATCGTCTTCGGGCAAGATGCGCAAGAGGACGGGCGGGAGGCCCATCGGCTCCATGTAATCAAAGCGGGATATTTCCAGATTGTGTAATTTGCATAGTTCGTGAGGGTAGTTCCGCACATGCGCGGGATAAAACTCGCCGTCTTCATTCAGCAGAAACAGAATCCCCCGGTCTAAATTGAGTACCGTGCAGATCTCATCCATTACTCGTTCCAGAAGAACGCTCAGATCAGTCATGGTGATGGTCTCGGCCCAGATGTCGTGCATCAGTTCCAGGTCATCGTGGTCTTCCAGGGCCCCGCTGAGAAGGGTGAGGTAGCCATCGATGATGCGCAAGGCTTGATCGAGGAATGTCTGCTGATCGGCCGGCACCGCGCAGATCACAATCCCTCCCAAAACATGATTCCGATAGCGAAACGGGACAGACCCTTGCAGGGTGCCGTCTGGGCAAGGATGGATGGTGGCAGTTCCGTTTTGCCCAGCCTGAAACTGGGGCGGAGTCGAAACGCGAACTGCCGCGGAATTGACAGGATTCGGGCCCAATGCGGAGGACTCGGGAAAGGGAAAGCAATGGTGCATTTCGTCAACAATCCACCATTGCGCCTGGGGCATAAAGGACGAAAGGCCCTTATGGAGAGAGAGCAGGTAGGGGTTGCTGGCGATATCGATAAAACGGATATGAGAAAGATACTTGGTGTCACTCATTGTGATTCAGCGATAACATTCCGAGCAAATTTTGTTGTAACTGGATTAAGGTATCCTGATCCGTAATTTTGTTTCCCTGGGGATCGGCGACGTAAAACACGTCCGTGACCCGGTTGCCCTCCGTAATAATCCGGGCGAAGTGGATATTGATATTCTTCTCGGTCAATACCGAGGTCAAATCCTGGAGGAGTCCCCGCCGGTCCACGCATCGTACCACGATGACCGTGAATCGGGCAGAGGAATCGTTAAAGATTTTCGCGTGGTTTTCAAAACTGATACGGCCGATTTTGGACCTGCCAATCGATTTGGGGACGGGCGGGGGAGGTGCGTCCGAAATTAGAAGGCGGTTAAGTCGCTCTTTCAGCAGGGATTGGCGTGATTCGGGGATATCGGTCTGGCCCAGAGCGTCGCGGATAACAATGTTATTGGCCACGATGCCGTCGGCACGGGTGTTGAGGCGTGCTTCTTCAATATTGAAATTCTCTAACAGCACGCTGGTGCAGATGGTATTGAAAAGCCCAATTTTATCCTTATAGACCATGACCATATCCCGGCAAGCGGGATCGACATGGGGGTAAAAGCGGATCAAAGGGGTTTCCCCATCAAAAATACGGACCATTTCCAAATGCTGGCGGATGGTGTTGAGGCCTTGGTAGAGGCTGTAGCTGCGGGGCAGTTTGGCCAGATGGGATTGCACCAGCTCGGGTTCGAACTCCGCGCAGAGTTCCTGGCAGGTTTGCTCGGTGGGGGACATGGCCCGGCAGGGGTCTTCGGCGTCGAACGAATCGCCGAGTAGAAATTCGCGGGCGGTAGTGTACAGCTGCCAGAGGAGGTTGTTTTTCCATTCGGTCATGGCTTCGGGCGAGACCGAGTGCATATCGACAAAGGTCAGCAGGTACATCATGTTGATCTGCTCGGCCGATTCGAAGGTATCCACGAAATCGGCGGTGACTTGGGGGTCGGCCAGGTCGCGGTGCTGGGCGGTGTGGCTCATCAGCAGGTGGTTGAGGACAAGGAAGACCATCTGGTTGATATCGGATTCTTCATAGCGCAGCCGCTGGGCGATGGTTTCGATCAGTCTGGCCCCGAGGATGGAGTGATCGCCGTTGCGCCCCTTGCCGATGTCATGGAAGAGAATGGCCAGGCGCAGCACATCTTTTTTTTGGATCTGGCGCCAGATTTGCTCGCGCTCTTTGGCATGGCTGACGGTATCGGTGGCCAGGTTATCCAGATGGTAGAGGCAGAGGAACGAGTGCTCATCGACGGTGAAACGGTG
>JAVFAP010000105.1:0-9459 GCA_034002445.1 bacterium
ATGGGCAGTATTTTTGTTGAGGCCTGAAGGGCAGTCCCTGGATAGCCCAGGGGGGAGACCATTTATTGATATAAAAATGGCCGGAACCCTGGGCGATGCCACACCACCCCATCTTCACGCAAATCCACTACCCACTGTTTTTGTAGGGTGAGTTCAAAACGAGCGAAGCGAGTGTAGCCCACCAAGCCCAACTGAAAGCGCGCCCCTGGATAGCGAAGCGGGAAATCCGCGTAGCGGATGGAATGCTGGAGCGACGCCGCACAAACCCTATCCACTCCAAAAATCCCATAAGCGCTGAAAGCGCGTCTCTGGATAGCGAAGCGGGAAATCCGCGTAGCGGATGGAACGCTGGAGCGACGCCGCACAAACCCGTCCGAATGCTCATCTCAACCCACCTCCATCCTCCCACCCTATCCAACAAAAACTCCCCACTATCCACTGTTTTCTGCGGCTCTTTCTCCTTATTATAGACACCCTTTTTACGGAGCAGGCCCATGTCACCACTCAATCTTCACGATACCACCTTCGAGGAACGCCATCTCGCCTTCTTGGATCAATGCCTGAATAACTGCATCCAGACTATCCCCCAGCCCTTCGATCTCACCGAGAGCAACACTGCCAAGTTCTTCCAGCAATATCGCGCGGGGCTCTCCACCCGGTGCATGCTCAAAAATCATGTCCATAAATTCCAGGCGAAGCCCAAAAAAGAAGCGCTCCCCTCCCGTTCCCCGCTTCTCCCCTCCGCTTGGCTGACCGAGATCGATACCTTTGCCCGAGAGGCCTTGCATATCACCCTCTTCCCCCATCAAAAACAACTCTGCCTTTCCCCCGCCCGCATCACCATCCTTATCGCGGGCCGGGGCGCGGGCAAGTCGGTCGCCGGCCAGGTCAAGGCCCTCCACCAGGCCGTCAGCCAGCCCCAGCATACTGTCCTGGTCGTCTCCTCTGGCCAGCGTATGAGTTCTGATTTCGGTACCAAACTGCTCGATCTCATCCGCGAATCTCCCCTACGTGAATGGACCGAAAGTATTTCTCAAGAGCAGGTGCTTTTCAAAAACCTCTCCGTCATCAAATTCCTGCCCGCAAATCCTGACACCATTCGCGGTTATCATCCCCGCATCTACAGCCAAGACAGCGGCATGACCGTCATCCTGGACGAAGCCTGTTTCATGGAGCAGGGAGACGAAGTCCGCAAGGCGGTCGAGTACGCCCTCATCACCACCTCCCCCGAGAAAGGGAAACTGTACATCGTCTCCTCCCCCAGCACGGTCGGTTCCTGGGTCTACCAGTATGTCCAGAAATCCCAGCACAAAGAGAGTGGCATCGCCGTGATCCACTGCGCCAGCCACGCCAATCCCACCATCCCCAAGGAAGAACTGGAACGCCTCAAGCAAACCAAGAATGAACTGGAATACCGTGCCGAGGTCCTCGCCGAATGGACCGACAGCGCCTATGGCCTATTCAGCGGGATTCTCGAATCCAACATCCAGCCCATCGATCCCGCGTCCTTCGGCGAGGCGATGGTCGCCATGGGCGTCGATCTCGCCCTCTCCTTCAGCCCCGCCCACGACCGCAACGCCATCGCCATCCTCGCTCGGATGGACACCGAATGGGATGAACCCCTCTTCACTCTGCTGGACCTTAAAATTCTGGAACAGGCCTCCGACCACGAAATCCGCGCCACCATCAAGGATTTACAGAAAACCTACCCTATCGCCACCGCCGCCATCGAGCAATACCAGGGCAAGGCGCTGGCCGAATTCTGCCAAACCCAGGGCATCGAAACAACCCTCGTCGCCCCCACCTCCGGCCTGCAGCAAACCATCTTTCATGAACTGCACCGCCTCCTCAAACAAGGCCGCCTGCGTCTCGCCAGCCACCTGCCCGAACTTTTCTTCCAGGAAATGAAAGCCTTTGAATACCGCCGCGAGCCCAACGGCCTCATTTCTTTTGGCCACCCTGCCTCCGCCAAGTGCCACGATGACACCGTCTACGCCACCGTTTGGGCCCTCTACGCCGCCACCCTCTTTCATCCCCCCAAGCGGCAACCCGCGATTCCCCCCCTCATCCGCTTTATCGATCCCTAGCCGGCGGCTGAATTTTACCGTTTCCTCTCTCAATCCGCCCTTTCTATCTTGGCCGAATTCAAATTTACGCTACTATACGGCATGACGCTGTAAAACAGTAATCCAGAATGTTCGTGAGGTACTCCTTGACGATGTTAAATCAAACCGATTGTTTCATCGATCGCGGCTCCGTTGTGGAAGGCAAACTGTCCACCAAGGGCAACGTTCAAATTGAAGGAACCTTCATGGGAGAAGCCAGTTCCCAAGAAGCGGTCACCATTGCCGAATCCGGCAAACTCCAAGGCTCCATCAAGGCCAGCAACGTGGTCATTAAGGGCACCATCGAAGGCGCCATCGAGTCGAGCGACAAGGTCCGCCTGGCCCGCTCGTCCCGCTGCTCCTGCGATATCGTCTCCACGGTCCTCGCGGTCGAGGAAGGGGCGCAGATCAAGGGCCGCTTTGTCATCATGCCCAACGCCTCGGCCAAGGATATGCCTCAAGGCACGGTCGAAGCGCTCGCTGATGTGGAACTCGCTCCGGCACCCCAGCCCCAAATTCCACCCAAGGCGGCTCAGGCCATCACCCTTTCCGTTGTCATTCCCGAAGCAGCCAAGGTCGATTTGATCGGCACCTTCAACCAATGGGATGAAACGAATCCCATTCCCATGAACCCAACGGATCAAGGCGCGTGGGAAGCCAAACTCGAGTTGGAATCCGGTTCCTACCAATACCTGCTTCTCGTGGATGGAGTCAAACAAACCGATCCCAACAATCCCGATAAAGCGCCTAACGAACACGGCAGCGAAAACTCGGTCTTGACTGTCAAGGACGAATGATTCCAGCGGTACATCCTCCTCACCGGTCTCATGCCCGGTTTGTCCGTCTCTTTATCCGCCTTTATGGACTCCAGTTTGGGTTGCTCGCCCTGCTCGCGGGAGAAGTCCTCTCCCGCTGGGTGAGCAACCAGCCCCCATCCCCTCCCACCCATCCGGGCTTGACCGTGGGATTCGCGGGCCTCGCCTTTCTCTGCTTCATCCTCGCCTGGGCCCTGAAACACAAGCCCGCCTGGTGCGCCACCCTCGCCACACCCTGGAAACTCAACACCCTGCTCTGTGGTCTGGCGCTCACCCTCCCCCTCACCCTGGCCGAACTGAGCCTGCGGCCATTCTGGGATTCAACCCGCAAGGATGCCGCACTCTTTATAAAAGATCCCCTCCTCGGCTGGCGCCTCCGTCCCCACACCACCGCCTACCGCGAAGCGGTGATCGCCGTCAATGCCCAAGGCCACCGCGGCCCCGAGCGCGCTATCCCCAAACCGCCCGGCACCCAGCGCATCCTATTCCTGGGCGATTCGATCGCCTATGGTCTGCGCCTCAACGACAACCAGACCTACCCGCGTAAAATCGAAACCCTCCTCCACTCCCTCACCGGCCAAACGGTGGAGTGCGTCAACACCGGCGTCCCCGGCTATAGCACCTGGCAGGAATATCTATACTACAAAAATGAGGGATACCGTTTCGAGCCGGATATTGTCGTTCTGTCCTTCTGCATGAACGATGTCCTCAACACCTATACCGGCGTCCGCTTTGGCGATTATGGCAAGGATGATCCCATCCCCTACATCCGTGAAAATTGGCTCGATTCGCTGCTCCAATCCAGCGCCCTTGTCTACACTGGCATGCAGTGGTTCACCCGCCTTCGCACTGGGGCGAACCTCCGCGATCACGCCATCTACCGCGAAAGCCTCGATGTCGCCGCCCTGCACGAAAAAGCCAACTACCCCGAGATCAAGGAAGCCTGGCAGGTCACCCAAGGCTACATCGACCGCATTGCCGCCCTGGCGGCCGAGCAGGACGCACGCTTCCTGCTCGTCGTCTTTCCCTACCTCTTCCCCATCCCCGATGGCCAGGTTGTCGCCTGGACCTCCCGGGATCTGCTCGATTACGCCCATCAAAAAGCCTACCCCGCGATCAATTTCTTAGCCATGATTCAGGAAGATATCCAGCGCACCCGCCAAAGCCACATGAGCCGCTATTTCCAGGATTCCTGCCATCCCACCGTCTACGCCGCCGACCTCGCCGCCCAGGCCATCACCGCCGAAATCCTCAAACAAGACTGGCTGGCCTCCCCTTGAGCCCGGCCGCCCGCTGCCCCTTTGCTCTCTCCCTGCTTTGATTCATAATGAAAAAAATTCACTCGTATGGAGGCAAACCGCCCATGAACTCTCGATTTTGGCTTCTCTCCCTGGCTTTCTGCCTGTTCGCGCTCCCTGCGGCGTTGGCAGAATCCCCCGCTGAGGTCCCCTTTGTCCTCAACGGCGCAACCCTGCCCCTGCTCTACACCTCTGATTTCGCCAACGATCAAGCCCGCTGGGAACCAACCGATCCCAAGGCCTGGAAGGTCATCACCGAAAACGACCGCCCCGTCTACTCGCTCTTCCAGCAAAGCAAGTACACCCCTCCAGTTCGCTTGCCCTTCAACCAATCCATCCTCAAGGACCTCTGGGTCTCCGATTTTGTGATCGAAGTCGAAGCCAAATCCACCGGCCGCCAATACGCTCACCGCGATATCTGCGTCTTTTTCGGCAAGCAGGATGAAACCCATCTCTACTACACCCATGTTTCCCCCTCGGCCGTCGATGGCGATCCCCACGCCCACTCCATCTTCATCGTGGACGCCACCCCCCGCCTTTCCATCGCCACTGAGCGGGTCAAGAAAACTCTGTGGGAAAACGATACCTATTACAAAATTCGTGTAGTCCGTAACAGCCAGACCGGCGAGATCGAAGTCTTCTTCCACGATATGACCACACCCATCATGAAGGCCAAGGATACAACCTTCCCTGTCGGCCGCGTCGGCATCGGCAGTTTTGACGACACCGGCGATTTCCGCTCCGTCAAAATCTGGGGTAAAAAAGCCGAGCCCATCCAAAAGAACGGAAGCGAATAAGACCAAGAACGAAGAGACCACGGCAGCCGGTCTGCTGTGGTCTCTGCCACCCTTCTCCATACCGAGATTATTACCCATGACCGCTGAATCCACCCTGCCCGGCCTGCTGGGCAATCACCAAAAATGCTGGCTCTGGGGCCGCAACACCGTTCGCGAAACCCTGGCTCACGGCCGCTGGCCGATCCTGGAACTCTATCTCGCCGAGTCCCTTCCCTCCGAAGAACGCCACGCCGCCCTGCACCGTGCCGACGCCTTGGGCATCCCGGTATTTATAGAAACCAAAAAGCAGTTAGAACGCAAATGCCACCAGCCGGACCACCAAGGCTACCTGGCCAAGATGGCTGAATTTCCTTATGCCGATGCCGCCTGCCTCCTCTCCGCGCCATCCACCGCGCCTCTCTGGAGCATTCTGGATCAGGTCCACGACGCCTTCAACTTTGGCGCCATGATCCGCTCCGCCGAGGTCTTCGGCCTGGATGCCCTCTTCATCGGCGAAATCAGCCAGGTGGGAGTAACCAGCCACGTGGCCCGCAGTTCCTCCGGCGCGGTGAACCGCATCCCCATCGCCCGCACGACTTCCCTCCCCACCCTGGCCAAGAAGATGAAGCAGCGCGGCATTACCCTCGTCGGCGCCAGCGAAAAGGCCGATACCCCCCTCACCGGCTATGATTTCACCCGCCCCACCGCCATTGTCCTGGGGAACGAGGGCCATGGCCTCAGCCCCGCCATGCACGATCACTGCACCCACCTGCTCCGCATCCCTCAGCACGGCCACATCGGCTCGCTCAACGCCGCCGTCGCCGCCGCCATCTTTTTCTACGAAGCACGCCGCCAACGCCACAATTAACCCTTGTTTTTTGCGGTTTTTTTGAAATGATGGGGGGATTTTACAAACATAGGATTCAGCCATTCACGGATGGAAGGGAGATACAACGATGCAGCGGCGTGATTTTTTAACTTGGACAGGGGCCTGTGCGGCATCCTCGCTCCTCAGCCCTTGGGCCCTCGCCCAAGACCAGCGGCCCAACATCCTCTGGATCATCGCGGAAGATTTCTGCCCTGAACTCGCCTGCTATGGCTACCCCCTGGTTCAGACGCCCCACATCGATGCCCTGGCCGCCCAAGGCGTGCGTTTCACCCATGCCTTCACAACCGCCCCGGTTTGTTCCGCCTCTCGCTCGGGCTTCATGACCGGCGTCTACCAAACCACTACCGGCGCGCATCATCACCGCAGCCACCGCCTCCAGCCCTTTACCCTGCCCGGTGGCATCCAGATTCTGCCCCATCTCGCCCAACAGGCCGGCTATTTCACCGCCAACATCACCAAGGGCATTCCTGGCCTCAGCGGCACCGGTAAAACCGATTGGAACTTCGCGGCCCCAGAGCCCTATCAATCCAAGGACTGGACCGATCTCAAAGCCCATCAGCCCTTCTTCGCCCAGATCAATTTCCCCGAAACCCACCGCAAGTTCCACCGCTCCAAAACCAATCCCACCGACGCCAGCCAGGTGCCTCTGCCTCCCTACCTGCCTGACGATCCCCGTGTCCGCGAGGATTGGGCCGCCTATCTCGATACCGTCAACGCCCTGGATGAAAAAGTGGGCAAGGTGCTCGCACAATTGGAAGCAGACGGCTTGGCCGAGAACACCGTCGTCTTTTTCTTCGGCGATCATGGCCGCGCCCACGTCCGCGCCAAGCAGTGGTGCTATGATGACGGCCTGCACATCCCTCTGATCATCCGGTGGCCAGGGAAATTCCAGCCCGGCACCGTGAGCGATACCCTGGTCAGCACCATCGATTTCGCCCCAGCCGTCTTAGCGATCACCGGATCCCAGGCACCGAAGGACTACCAGGGGCAGAATTTCCTCGATCCCACTCTGACCCCACGCGCCTTCACCGTTTCTGCCCGCGACCGCTGCGATGAAACGATCGAGTGCATCCGCACCGTTCGCGACAGCCGTTACCGCTACATTCGTAATTTCATGCACCACCGCCCTTACATGGCGTTCAACGAATATAAAGAAAGTTCCTACCCCGCCCGTGCCGTCTTGCATGAATGGGCAGAAGAGCACCGCCTCACCCCCGCCCAGCAAGCCTGGATGGAACCCACAAAACCGGTCGAGGAACTCTACGATTTGCAAACCGATCCCCACTCCATCCACAATCTCGCCTCCCTGCCAGAACATAAGGAGCGCCTTGTCGCCATGCGTGAAACCCTCTATACCTGGATGCGCGAGACCAACGACCTTGGCCTCTTCCCCGAGCCCGAACTGATGGCGCTGGAAGAGGAACATGGCAGCGGCTATGCCTACATCCGCACCCCGGAAGGCCAAGAGGTTATGCGCCGAGTGTTCCAAACGGTATTGGATGGCGAGGCAGGCCACATCACCGCGCTGACACAATCCCTGGCCGATCCCTCCCCCTCGGTCCGGTACTGGGCCGCGCTAGGCCTCGGCAACGCCGGTTCTGCCGCCAAACGCGCCACCCCCGCGTTGGAAAAAGCCCTCTGGGACCGCGCGGGCTCCGTCCGCGTCAACGCCGCTCTAATTCTCTGCCAATGGGGCATCCAATCCAAGGCCTTCCATGTCTTGATGAAAGCCCTCCGCGATGCCAACCCCGGCGTCCGCCACTATGCCGCGCTCGCCTTCGACACCCTGGGCGAAGACGCCCGCCCCGCCCTGCCCGAACTCAAAAAAGCCCGCCGGGATCCCTACGAATGCGTCCAGCGCACCGCCGAACACGTCGTCCGTAAATTCGAATACGCCGTCCCCAAGTGGATGAAATACTGGCAGGTCAAATAAGGGATAGGATAGAAAATGATCTCAATTAGAAAGGACGGGGGGAATGAAACGTTTAATTGAAAGGCTAAACCATCTACTGGAGAAGTACTACCAGCGCTCGCGAGCCCAATCCACTCGGCGGCTCATTACAGAACTGATCATTCTCAGTTTTCTGTTAAAACTCATCCCCGCCATCGCGGTCGGTCTTACCGGGATCGATCCGGACACCCTGCAATCCACCACCGATGTCAACGCCCAGGAAGGCATCGCGTTTCTCTTTGTCGCCGCGGTCCTGGTCAGCCCTCCGGTCGAAACCATTTTCGGCCAGTGGTTTCTGCTTTGGCTGACTTCTTGGTTCACTTCAAGGCGGCTCTGGCTTCTTCTCATCCCCGCCACCCTCTTCGCCGCGATGCATGTCTACGCCGGGTGGATCAATTTCTTTTTCGTCTTTCCACCCAGCCTCATCTTCACCTGGTGCTTCATGGTCAACCGCGAACACAGCCGCTGGAAAGCGGTCTGGACCACGACATTTGTCCACTTTGTTCACAACGCCGTCGCCGTGGGGCTCTACCTGACCAACCCATTTTAAAAGCGGTGCCCCGAAAGGAACACCGCTTTTTGTAAGAATTCGCAATGAAGATCTAAGAATTTCAGTCGCTTAACTCACGTTCGCTTCTTCCGTTTCCGCCTCTGGCTTGACCACTTCATCCCAGATATCCACAAAGAAGGCCAGACCGCAGAACAGCACAAACGAGACCGCCAACCCTGCCAGGGTCATCAGCGACCGCTTGGGGAAACTGCGTTTGTCCGGCTTGATCGCCCAGCCGGCGCTGACATCCGCGTACCGGGTATCACCATGCGAACTTTCGAGGAGCATCGCTTCGTCCAGCAGCGGCTGGATCGCTTGCAGCGAACTCAGCACCTGCTGCCGCTGCCGCTCCAGGCCCGCGATCTCCGTTTCCTTTGTCCGGATAAACGCGCTATCCGTCCTGATTTCATCCTGCACGCTGGCGATCCTCTGCCGCAGCGCCGCCAGTTGACTTTCTTGCTCTTGCTGTCTTTCATGCAGACGCCCTCTCTGTTCTGGATCAGCCACGGTTTCAGCCAATTGCTTGCTGACCAGTGCCGCCCGCTCCAACTCCGATAACTGCGGCAGCAGCGCCTGACTATAGGTCGGGGCGACCGAAAACGACAGCGTATCCAGCGCTTCCCGTTTTTCCTTCATGAAGGGCGCGTTTTCGTCTTCTAAATTAAACGCCTCATCTGTGCGGTTCTGCTTCTGGTAGGTGGGCGCGACTCCAGTCAAACTAACCAGGTTGGACGCCAGTTCCGAACGCCGCTGTTCCAGGTGGGCGCTGTTCTGGCTCTCCGTGAGCGCCTGCTCGGTTTTTGCCAATTGCGCTTCCAGCGCCGTCGCCCGGTCCTTGGTAAACTGAATCTGTCGTACCACGTTCTCTTTGACAATCTCTTCCGCCCGGGCCAAAAACAGCCCCACCCAGGTATTGGCCACCATCTTGGCCCCGGCGGCGGTATCAAAATCGGCCGAAGCCGAAATCAGGTTGGAATACACAGTCTCCAGGTTGGTTTCTTTCACAACGGTTACACTGGCATGCAGCATTTTCCGTAGATCGAACACCGAGAGATCTTTCAGATCCGCCTCACTC